>JBIOVC010000001.1:0-11988 GCA_044867545.1 Hyphomicrobiaceae bacterium
TCTGAGCCGCAACTCGGCAACATCCTCTGCACTCGCCATGATCACCTTGATCGGCCGCCCCATGCCTGCGCCCCATTGCCAGTGGCGATGGGAGTTATATAAACTGATTTGCGAGACAGGACACTAGCTGGCCGGGAACGCGACCCTTTCAAGACGCTCACCTTCCTTGCGGCGCAGGTGGATTTCGAGGAGGCCGGTGAGCTCACCCTGTTCATCGACGAGAGCCAGGTCGCGTTCCTGGAGGACATGATGCCGACGCCGCCCGCGCGCGCGTGTCCGAGACCATGGGCAAAGGCACTGGCCTGACGGCGGTGCGGGATATGGCCTTCGACGCAGAGCTCGCCCCGAGCCACATGCTGGGCACCGATCGCCCTGGGCGCAGCTTCGAGTCCGTTGGCAGCGCACGGCACGCGCTGCAGAGCCCGTCGGACCCGCACCGCGAGCAGAAGCGCCAGTTCGCGCGCCGCGTTGCGGAGGCGATCGAGGAGCGGCAGGCCGCGAGCGGCTTCGACCGGCTCGTGGTGGTGGCGCCGGCGGTCACCATGGGCGACTTGCGTGCCGCTCTATCGGACAAGGTCAAGGCGACGGTCGTTGCTGAGCTGGTCGCCGACCTGACGCTTACGCCGGTCAGCGAGCTGCCAGCCCATCTGGCGGCCCATGTCGCGCTATAGCCGGCCGCGCTGAACGAATCGCGGGCGTCGCTGCGCCCTAGGCGACGCCGCTTGTGCCGACATCGACGACCTGGCGGCTCAACAGCACCGAGACCCCGAGATCGATGACGAGGTCCAGGAGCATGGTGTAGGCCGTGACCGACGCCGTCTTGGCCTGGAAGTGGGACAGCTCAAGGTAGCCTGAGTAGTACTGGAGAATGACGTATACGATCAGGAACAGCGGCACGACCGACGTAAGCGCGTCGAGCCACATCTGTGCCTTCGTACCCGCTCCAACCAGGATCAACGTGCCCATCTGCACCCAGATGTAGGTGAGAAGAATCCACGTGACGGCGAAATCGGCTTGCACCTGCCATTCGGCCGGCGGGCTCCACCCGCGCATGGCAATGAAGAAGACGCCGATGGCCACAGCTATGAGCAGCGATGCAAGGATGCTGATCTGGAGGCCGCTGGGATGCCATCTCCGCACGGGAACCGCGTGCACGCCTTGGCTGACCAGCGCGGCGCGCTGTGCCGACATCGACTGCTGCATGTTGAGGCCTCCTCGTCGCTGGCATACGCACTATCGGCCGGCCGGGTCTCCTGCCATTGACCGGCATCAAATGCGACGTGGGGTGCGCAGCGGCGGGCAAGGCTTGGGGGAGCAAAATCAATCTCGCTGCAACCGGAGCTGTCACGCGCCCGTGCAGTGCGAGGAACGATGCCCTTCACCCGCACATGGCAAGGTTATTGTCTCACCTGAGTGACTGGATGTAGTCGACGACGTCCCTGATTTCACTGAGCTCCAGAGGGATCGCCGGCATCGGATGCCTTGGCGTCATGATGTAGGCTTGGAGGCTTTCCGGCGTACGATAGGGCCTGTCGGCGAGAGCCCTGAAGCTCGGCACGTCGGCACCCATGACCGTGCCGCCCTGGCGCCCATCGATCGCATGGCAGCCCGCACAAACACGCTCGGCGATGTCCTTGCCTCGCGCCACCGTCACCGGCGTCTGGGCATAGGAGCCCGCCAACGCGAGCCCGAGTGCGGCGGCGACCGGCAACGTGCACAACGCGTTTCGACTGGCATTCATGTCAGGCTTCCCGGGTCCAGTTTCGGCAGCCGAGAGGAGAGAGCAAGTGGGGAATGCATTGAATTGCTGGCCGCCGACGCCCGACTGCCAGTCTGAGGCGGCCCCTCGCTCCTTACGAGGCTTGCCGCTCACTGTGCCGGAGTGGCAGGGCGTCGGGATGGGCCTTGAGGAAGTGGTGGAGCACATGCAGCAGGGTGAGCACGCGCTCGCGGTCGCCGCGTGCCTGTGCCGCGCGCACGTCATCGACGATCATGTCGCGGATCCTCTCGGGGCCATGCTCCTGGTGGAGCAGGTATTCCGCCAGCGCGCAGGCCACGATCTCGGGGAGGTGCTCGTGCTCGGCGATCGCCAGCACCTCCTCCTCGGTCAGCCCACAGAGGGCAATACAGTCTTCGAGGACAATCATGACGCGTTGTCCGGCTTCCGCTGCGATTTTCAGCCGCGAGCGAGAGACGCCCTACGGCTTCCGGGACGAATGGCGGCTCGGCCGAATGGCACAGGCCGCCAGTTCGGTTGCACAGCCGTGGTCAGCTCTTCCTGATCTCGATCTTGCGCTCGGCCTTCACCGCTTCGGGCCTCTTGGCCGCGGTGATCCTCAGTACGCCCTTGTCGAACGTCGCATTCACCTTGGTCTCGTCGATCGAGTCAGGGAGCCGGAGGCAGCGCTCGAATGCGCCGAAGCTGCGCTCAGAGAAGTAGTGGGCCTCATCCTTCTCCTCGTGCTGGTCCTTCTTCTCGCCCTTGATGGTGAGCAGACCATTGGCGAGTGTCACAGACACGTCCATCTCCTCCACGCCCGGCAGCTCGGCCTCGATCACGAGCGAGTTGGCGTTCTCCCGCACGTCGAGCTCCGGCACGACCAGCTCGGCGCCGTTGCTGCGCAGGAACGCGCTGGGCAACCGGGGCCACGCACTGAGCCTGGGCCAGCGCGGCCAGTCGGTCTCGAAGCGCTCGAACATGCGGTCCATCTCGTCGCGCATCGCGGCGAAGACATCGCGGGGACGCGATACCGACGTGTCGGCGGACTTGGAAATCTCGGTCTTGGCCATGATTGTACTCCCTTGCTGGGTTTGACCACACCCGACACCGGCGTCGCCCGGTCGGGCAGCACTGCTCGCTGGTAGGACGGCACTTTCCAGTGCACATTGATCGAGAGCAAATCCCTCGACCGGGCTTTTCGTGGAAAGGACCGGGCCCCGCACCGCATGCGGGGCCCTCTTGAGCTGGCCCGCGGGGAAGAGGCATTGAGGCCAGCTCAAGCGGCGAGCTTGGACGCGTTCGCGAGCGGGGCGGTTTCGCTCGCGTCCTCAGCTTTGCGGCTTCTGCGTGCCCGCGGTGAAGGCGCCGGTGACGAAGTCGCCGGAGAGCCTGCTCAGCGCCGCGAACTCCTTGGAGTAGTCCTCGCCGAAGCTGCGCCAGAACTCGGCATAGACATCGGAGACCTCCTCCGCGCACCTGCAGGCGGCAAGTCGCGGCATGAGGTTGATGTCCTCCTTCAGTCGCCGGTTCACAAAATCAACCCACTCGGTCCCGAGTCTGGCCAGACCTTCAAAGGCCTTGCCGTTCCAACCAATCTCGTGGGAAGCGCCAAGTCCCCAGAACCCCATTGGCCAGCTAGGAATCCCAAATGCCATGGGTCTCAACAGATCCGACGCCCTTTCGCCCGTGGCTGGCTTGTCGAGCATATCGAACTCCTCACCTTGCTCGATCGGCATTCGCTTCGTCCTGTTAGCGCATCGAGCCGGCGCGGCTTTTGACGCAGATCAACGCGAACGGCGCGGCAGCGTTCCTGTTGACAGAGGTCAAAGCAGGCGAGGCGGCGAGCTGCCAAATTTAGGTCCAAACTCTGCGTGCCACGTCATGGAGATGGCGATGTCGTACAAGACCATTCTGGTCCACTGCAATGACAGGCGCCGCATCGAGACGCTTCTGGCGCCCGCCGCAAGCCTGGCGGAGACCTTCCAATCGCATCTGATCGGGTTCTCGGTGGTGCCGCCGGTCGTCATCGTTCCGGCGCCCCCTGCACTCGGCCCGCCCGTTATCGTCGATGCGCACTGCGAGCTCTATCGCGCCGACAACCCTGCCATGCGGACGGCGTTCGAGAATGCTGCGCGAGGTCGCGACTTCGTGGCCGAGTGGCACGACGACGATGCGGGTGCCTTCGGCGTCGCCGATTGCGTGCTCCCCTACGCCCACACGGCCGACCTCGTGGTCGCCAGCCAGACCGATCCGGAGTGGCCGGGGTCTGACCGCCTCGACATCGCCGAGCGGCTGGTTATGGAAAGCGGTCGGCCGGTCCTGATCGTCCCGAATGCCGGTATGCATGAGCACATCGGCGAACGGGTGCTGGTGGCCTGGAACGGCCGGCGCGAGGCTGCGCGCGCCGTCTTCGACGCGCTGCCGATCCTGCGCGGCGCCAGCCACGTCAAGGTGGTCTGGGTCAATCCGCAACCGGAGCGCGAGCGCGGGCAGGACATCCCGGCGGCGGATATCTGCACAGCGCTCGCGCGGCACGGCGTGAAATGCGAGGCGACCGAGCAAGTTGCGCCCCGTGGCAGCGTCGGGGAGACACTGTTTGCCTGCGCCAGGGAGATGAGCGCCGACCTGCTTGTCATGGGTTGCTACGGACACGCGCGGCTTCGCGAGCTGGTTTTCGGCGGTGCCAGCCGGCACGTCCTGAGCCACATGCCGATCCCGGTGCTGATGTCGCGCTAGCCGCTGGGCGCGCCAGCCAGCTGCACAGGGCCGACGCCTGCGTCGTGTCCAAAGGCGTTCGATGGGGAGAAGACCGATGCAGACGATACGGCCAACCGCCGCAACGCCGCTGCGAACGACCAGGACGCGAGAGCTTGGCCGGGTCCTTGTTGGATCGGTCCTGTTGACCCTGGCCGTGTTCTGCGTCGGGTCAGCTCAAGCGGCGACCCTGCTCGAGAGGCTGATGGGCTCGTGGTCCGGCTCCGGACAGATCAGGTATGACGACGGCCAGTCGGAGGGTGTCAGGTGCTCAGCCTACTATACCGGAGGCAATGAGAGGCTTCGCCTGGCAATCCGCTGCCGGAGCGACAGCACCGAGGTCGAGATCCGCGGTCTCCTGACGCGGCAGGGCGAGACGCTTGCCGGCACCTGGGAGGAGCGCACCTTCAATGCCTCGGGCGACGCCAGCGGTCGTGTCGCGGGGGACAAGATGAGCCTCTCCGTGAGCGGCGGCGGCTTCTCGGGATCGATGTCGGTAGCCCATACCGGCTCAAGGCAGGTCGTGACGATCACCACGCAAGGCATCAGGATGCGCAGCGTCAATGTCACGCTCACCCGGAGCTAGAGCGCTTTCCAGCCGATGTGAATCGGAGCCATCATGCGCAACCAGCTATCGTGGCCATTCTGAATACCTGCATGACCCGCATCAAGTGGAATACGCTCTAGGCTCCCGACGCATGGCGAAAGACGACAAGGCCTCCGTTGATATCGCCGCATTGCGTGCCGTCCCGGCCGGGGTATGGGCCCTTGGTCTCGTGTCTCTGTTGATGGACATCTCCTCGGAGATGATCCACGCATTGCTGCCCGTCTATCTCGTGACCGTCCTCGGCATATCGACGCTGGCGGTCGGCGTGATTGAAGGCATTGCGGAGGCCACGGCAGCCGTGGTCAAGGTGTTTTCGGGCGCCGCCAGCGATTGGCTGGGCAAGCGGAAGGGGCTGGCCGTCCTAGGCTATGGCCTGGCTGCGGTGACCAAGCCTGTATTCCCGCTGGCAACGTCGGTCGGATGGTTCGTCGCCGCCCGCTTCGTCGATCGCATCGGCAAGGGCATCCGCGGCGCGCCGCGCGATGCGCTGGTGGCAGATCTCAGCCCGCAGCATCTGCGAGGGGCGAGCTTTGGACTGCGTCAGTCGCTCGATACGGTGGGCGCCTTCGTCGGTCCCTTTGTGGCGATCGTCCTGATGTGGGCGACCGCGAGCAACTTTCAGCTTGTGTTCTGGGTCGCGGTGGTGCCGGCTTTCCTGGCCGTGGGGATGCTGATGGTCTGGGTTTCCGAGCCGGATCGGCCTGTGGGCCTGCGCGCTGTCAAGTGGCCTCTGAGGCCCACGGAGCTTGCCCGGCTGGGGAGCGCCTATTGGTGGGTCGTTCTGATCGCCGGCATCTTCACGCTCGCCCGCTTCAGCGAGGCGTTCCTCGTGTTGAGAGCCCAGTCGCTCGGCCTCCCTGTCATGCTCGTCCCGGTGGTCCTGGTGATCATGAACATCGCGTATGCGGGCGCTGCCTACCCGGCCGGCGCGTGGTCGGATGGCGGCGGTCGGCGCGGCGTGTTGATTACCGGCCTGGCGATGCTGGTCCTTGCTGACCTTGTGCTCGCGGCCGCTTCAGGGATCGCTACTCTCCTGCTTGGTGTCGTCCTCTGGGGCTTGCATATGGGCTTCACCCAAGGGCTGTTGGCTGCATTGGTGGCCGACTTTGTCCCGGCCGAGCTTCGGGGAACCGCATTCGGCATGTTCAACCTCGTGTCCGGGCTGGCCTTGCTGGCCGCGAGCATCATCGCTGGAGCTTTGTGGGACGCCGTTGGCCCCGAGGTGACGTTTCTCGCCGGGGCCGGCTTCACGATCGTTGCGGTCGCCGGGTTTCTCGCAACGCGCAGCCAGAGCACCCCGGAGTCCACAGCCTGAAAGGGAAGCCGATCGGGTCATTCTCCGGGCCGTGGCCGTACTGCCAGCCCTGACGATGGCGCCCGACCGCCTGCGGAAATCGGGATCCCATCAGCCGGTGGGCCGCTGATCGCGTTGACCAGTGTCAAGGTGATCCAAGCGGGGCCGCTCTATTGACAACAACCGCGCTCGCCGCGCGTGAAGGAGGGAGCGTTGGACCCCACGCCGCTGTTGAGGACCGGCATCGTCGGCGACCGGCTGGTGCTGTCGGCCGGCGGCTCGTGGACGGCGGGCCACGCGCGCGAGCTTGAGCTGCTGGTCGACGGCTTGAGTGGCGAGGCACGCAACGCATCCACCCTCTCACTCGACATGCACGCCGTTGACGCACTCGACACCTTCGGCGCGTGGCTGGCGGAGCGTGTCATCCGGGATTGGCAGGTGCGTGGACGCGAAGCGCGGATGATCGGCGTCGCCGAGCACCATCGCGGCCTCCTGCAGGAGGTGCAGCGCACGAACCGCAAGGCGCAGGAACGCGTAGCCAAAGCAAGCTGGCTCCTGTCGGCACTGGAGAGGATTGGCCGCGGAGTGGTCGAGCTGGGACGCGATCTCGTGCCGTTTCTCGACATGCTGGGAGCTCTGGCCGCCGCGGTCGGCCGCACGCTGGCGAACCCACGGTCGTTGCGGATCACGTCCTTTGTGCATCATCTCGACCGCGTCGGCTGGCAGGCCGTGCCCATCATGCCGCTCATCACGTTCCTAATCGGCGGCATCATTGCGCAGCAGGGCATCTTCCACTTCCGCAAGTTCGGCGCCGACGTATACGTGGTCGACATGGTCGGCATCCTGGTGCTGCGGGAGATCGGCGTGTTGATCGTCGCCATCATGGTGGCCGGACGCTCTGGCAGCTCCTACACCGCCGAGCTCGGCTCCATGAAGATGCGCGAGGAGATCGACGCGCTGCGCACCATGGGCCGCGATCCCGTGGAGGTTCTGATCCTGCCGCGCGTGATCGCCCTAATCCTGGCGCTGCCCATCCTGACTTTCCTGGGCTCGATGGCGGCGCTCTACGGCGGCGGCCTCGTCGCCTGGCTCTACGGCGGCATGAGCCCCGATATCTTCATCGCGCGCCTCAAGGAGGCGATCTCGCTGACGCACTTCAAGGTGGGCATGATCAAGGCGCCGTTCATGGCGCTGGTGATCGGCATCGTCGCCTGCGCCGAAGGCTTGAGGGTGAAGGGCAGCGCAGAGTCGCTGGGGCGTCAGACCACCACGTCGGTCGTCAAGTCGATCTTCCTCGTGATCGTGCTCGACGGCGTGTTTGCCATGTTCTTTGCGTCGATCGACATGTGACCGGCATGGACGGCGTGTCTGACATAGTCATTCGCGTGCGCGACCTGGTCGTGGGTTTCGGCCGGCAGCGGGTGCTCGACCGGCTCTCGCTCGACGTCCGTCGGGGCGAGATCCTGGGCCTGGTGGGCGGTTCCGGCAGCGGCAAGTCGGTGCTGCTGCGCACGATCATCGGCCTCATCCCCAAGCGCCAAGGGTCCATCGAGGTGCTGGGCGCGGATCTCGGCCATGCCGGCGACGAGGAGCGCCGCGCGATCGAGCGGCGTTGGGGCATCCTCTTCCAGCAGGGGGCGCTGTTCTCGTCGCTGACGGCGCGCGAGAACGTCGAGTTCCCCATGCGCGAATACCTCGACGTGTCGGATCGGTTGCGCAGGGAGGTGGCGACCGCCAAGCTCGAGATGGTCGGACTGACGCCCGCCGACGGCGACAAGCTGCCCTCGGAGCTGTCCGGAGGGATGACCAAGCGGGTCGCGCTGGCCCGCGCCCTCGCTCTCGACCCCGAGATCGTCTTTCTCGACGAGCCGACCTCGGGCCTCGATCCGATCGCTGCCGGCGACTTCGATGTCCTGATCAGGACGCTGCAGCAGACGCTCGGCCTCACGGTGTTCATGATCACCCATGACCTGGACAGCCTGCACGCGATCACGAACCGCGTCGCCGTCCTGGCCGACGGCAAGGTGGTGGCCATCGGGCCGGTCGCGACCATGGCGGCGTCGGAGCACCCTTGGGTGAAGACGTACTTTCGAGGCAAACGCGCGCGCCTGCGCGAGGAACGGCTGGCGCATCCAGTGAGCTGAGGGCTTGAGATCGATGGAAACCAGGGCACGCTACGTTGTCATTGGACTGTTCACGCTGGCGGTCGTCGTGGCCGGCTTCCTGTTCGTTTACTGGCTGCAGAGTGTCGGCGGCCTGCGGCGCCAGGCGATCTATCAGATCCGCTTCGAATCTCCGGTGTCGGGGCTTCTCAAGGGGTCGGCCGTTCACTTCAACGGCATCCGTGTCGGTGAGGTCACGTCCCTCGGCCTCAGTGCCGATGACCCCAAGCGAGTGACCGTGACAGTGGCGATCGACCCGGCGACGCCCGTGCGCGCCGATACCCGCGTGGAGATCGAGTTCCAAGGACTCACCGGCGCCACCGTGATCTCGCTGAAGGGCGGCAGCGCAACGGCGTCGCCTCTGCGCGCACTGAGCGGCGAGCCGCCGCTCCTCGTTGCGGACGAGTCAGCGACCCAGAGCCTGACGCAGGCAGCGCGCGAAGCGCTGCGCCGCCTCGACGCGATCCTGGCGGACAACGCCGAGCCTCTGAAGAATACGCTGGGAAACCTCAACACGTTCTCCGCCGCCCTGGCGCGCAATTCCGACAAGCTCGACGGCATCGTCGTCGGGCTCGAACGGCTGACCGGAGGCGGGACGAAGAGGCCGGTGACCACCTACGATCTCAGCGCGCCGCGCACGTTTCCTCCTCTGGAGAAGGTTGTGCGCGCGCAGCTCGTGGTTCCCGAGCCCGGCGCCCCGATTGCGCTCGACAGCCAGAAGATCATGCCTCGGTCGACCGTCCCGGAGGCCGCAAGCTTCGCCCATGCGCAGTGGAGCGATACGGTGCCGAAGCTCGTTCAGGCGAAGATCATCCAGGCGCTCGACAACTCCGGTTACCTAAGCGCGGTCAGCCGCCCCATGGAAGGTCTAGCCGCCGACTATCAGCTTCTCCTCGATATCCGCGCCTTCCAGATTGCGGGGCAGGAGGAAGCGGCGGAGGTCGAGCTCGCCGCCAAGGTGCTGGGCAACGGCGGCCGCATCGTCGCCGGCAAGGTTTTCGCAGCGAAGGCATCCCCGGCGTCGGCCGACGCGCCCGCAGCCATCGCCGCGTTGGACGAGGCCTTCGGCAAAGCCACTGTCGAGCTGGCAGTGTGGGTCGCGAATGTGCTCCAGGGCCCGGCCCCACAGAAGCGGTCGTAGGGCTGGCCTCCCGCGGGTCGTTCTGGCGGCCCGCTGGGGCCGGCCAGCTCCGTCAGGGGCGACGCTCGACGACCCGGACGCCGGCTAGGATTCGGTCGCTCGGATGCAGGATCACGCGCTGGCCGGGCGCGAGGCCGCCGACGACCTGGGCGTGGTGGGCGTTGCGCGCCCCCACCTCGACGATCCAGACGCGGGCTCGCGACCGCTCGCCGAGCTCGCGTTGGACTGAACGGACTCGCCCCATGTGACAGCCCTGCGCCTGCGCCTCTGCAGCGGGACCTTGACGTGCATCAACGTGCGCCAGCCCCGCATTCTCCAGGATGCCTTTGTGACGGCGCGGCCGAAACTCGGCCGTCGGTATCGCGAGGCTTGCGATGGCGTACAAGACCATTCTCGTTCACTGCAACGACAAGGCTTGAACGCGCCAAGGGCGCCAACTGTTCTGAAGCTGGCAAGTGTGGATCGCTCTGGTGGCAATTCCCGCTGCAAACCCCGCTGCCCTTGCACACTCGAAGGAGACTGCGTCCATGAAGAAGATCGAGGCCGAGAAGCTGTTGCGACAGGTGCGGCTGGAGCTGGCACGCGATCATGAGTTCCCGAACGGCAGCAGGGAACGGGGCTACGATTTCATTGCGCCGCTCCTGGTGCGCCTTAGCCGTGGCGCTCTCTACCTGGCGCTCCTGTCGGCGCATGAGCTGGTTATTGGTGTCTCGCCGCTTCTGATCAGGCCGCTCTAGCGCAACTTGGGCAATTCAACCGGGGTTCTTCGCCTCCGGACGTGGGGGGCAGCCGGGAGCAGGGCGGCTGCTCAGCCCGGCGGGCGCCGTGGTGCCTATATCCGACCGCATGCGCGCGCGGGCTGTTACAAAGCATTACAATTTCTATCCGAGTTCCACCCGAGAGCGTGAACGGCCGCGACGGACCGAGGGTTGACTGGCTCCAACACCTTCTCAAGGAGCCAGACCCCCATGCAGACGCTCGCTCTCCAGCCCGCCATGAACGCCCGCCCAGTCGGCGGCCTCGATCAGACCCTTGCGCAGGCGGCGTTGCGCCGCGTCGAGGCGAAAGAGTTCGTGTTCATCGAGGGCGACCCCACCACCCATGTCTTCCGCGTCGAGACCGGCGCTGTCGCCCTCTACAAGGTCCTGGCCGACGGCCGGCGCCAGATAGTCGGCTTCGCCTATCCCGGCGACCTGATCGGGCTCGGCGCGCAGGGCGAGCATGTGATGAACGCCCAGGCGATCAAGCCCACGCGGCTCCGCTGCTTGGGCGTCGCCACGCTGCATCGCTCGGCGGCCCAGGACCCGGCCCTGGGGTTCAAGCTATACGAGGCGGTGGCACGCGAGCTGGCCGCAACCCGCGACCTCATGTTGACCACAGGACAGCGCAGTGCCGCGGAGCGCGTGGTGAGCTTCCTCCTGGCCTTCTCGCGCCGAGCCGAGCGCAACGGGCAGGACCCGGGCGACTTCGAGCTGCCGATGACGCGGGCCGACATCGGCGACTTCCTCGGCCTGACCATCGAGACCGTGAGCCGGACCTTCACCAAGCTGAAGACGCTCGGCCTCATTCAGCTTCCGCAAAGCAATCGCGTGAAGCTCGTCGATCTCGATCAGCTGGAGAGCCTCGCCGCCGGCGAGGACGACTAGGACTGAGGAGCGAACCATGGCCATCGATCTCTACGATCCCGACCGACGTTGTGAGCCTGGCGAGGCCGGCTGGCGGGCCCCCCCGCGGTGCTACACGCGACCGGCGATGCCCGTCATCGTGGCGTCGCGCAGTGAATTGGCGGAGAAGCATGCTCGCGACTTCTGTGCCAGGCACGCGATAGAGATGATCGAGACGCCGGTGCCCGCACCCTCGGTCACGGCGCGCTGGCGGCGGGAGTCGGGTGAGGCGATGCAGCGCTTGCTGTCTCACGCGCGCCACCACGATCTCATCGTCATGGGCGCCCCACAGTGCTTGACGGGCTTCCGCCGGATCGGCTGGAGACGCTGGTGATGGGATGTGGGCGGCCCGTGCTCATCGCCGCAACGGGAACTGCGATGCGCGCCCTCGACGCTGGAAAGAGACCTGCGACGCCGCCCGGGCAGTCTCGGCCGTTATGCCTCTCATCGCGAAAGCGCGACGCGTGGTTGCGTGAGGTCCTGTTCGGCGGCTGCACCCAAAGTGCGATCGAAGGTGCGCATTGCCCGGTCTTTCTCGTGCACTGAGGGGATTCCTTCCATCCAACTCATGCACTGAGCGGATTCTTCGATCGGGGGCAGTTCGCTGGCAGTCGGGCCAGTTGCGGCTTGGTGACGGATCGCCTGC
>JBIOVC010000002.1:0-7537 GCA_044867545.1 Hyphomicrobiaceae bacterium
CTGCGGGATATTCCCTCTCCCCGCGCAAGCGGGGTGAGGGGCGGATGCCGCACGACGTCGGAGGGGCACCTGCCCCTCACCCCGACCCTCTCCCCCTCATTGAGGGGGAGAGGGGGAAAGGCGACCGGCGGACCGCCGCCCTGGTCCCAGCCAGCATTGAATTTCTCCGCAATATCAACGCGTGGGAATCTCTTGCCGCCGACAGCGCCCCGCTCCGCGCCATCCGCATTGTCGACGACACCGGGCGCCTGCTGCGGGCGCCTGAGATCCTGTTCTCGGCCAGTGACGCCGGCATCGAGGACCTCGGCTGGAACATTCCCAACGCCACCCTCACCACAGCCCTGCAGGCCGTGGTCGGGCGATCCGTTCGCCTCATCGACGGCCCCGTTCTGGA
The DNA here is from genome assembly GCA_044867545.1 of Hyphomicrobiaceae bacterium. Lineage (GTDB taxonomy): Bacteria > Pseudomonadota > Alphaproteobacteria > Rhizobiales > Hyphomicrobiaceae > DATLZB01. Next base: position 395 of record JBIOVC010000002.1, read on the forward strand.
CCTCATGTTCGGCCCCGACCACGTCACCCTCACGCTCGCCGGCGGCCGCAGGATCGCCGCGCGCCTGGTCATCGCCGCCGATGGCCGCAATTCCATCTGCCGACAAGCGGCCGGGATCGCCGCGCGCACCTGGACCTACCGGCAGAGCGCGATCGCCACCCGATTTGTCCACAGCCGGCCGCACGACAGCATATCGACCGAGTTCCATCGCCACGCCGGCCCTCTGACCACGGTGCCGCTCCCGGGGCTCGCTTCGAGCCTCGTCTGGGTCGACCGGCCGGCCATCGCTGCGCACCTCACCGGCCTAGACGACGCCGCCTTCCGCGCCGCGCTGGAGGCGCGCCTTTGTGGCTTGCTGGGCAGCATCGGCGAGATCGGCCCGCGCCAGACCTTTCCCCTCTCCGGCCTCCTCGCCGACCGCCTGGCGAAGAACCGTGTCGCCCTCGTCGGAGAAGCGGCGCACGTGCTCCCTCCGATTGGCGCTCAGGGCCTCAATCTCGGTCTCGCCGATGCCGCGACGCTCGCCGATGTCATCGCCGATGCGCGCCGCAAGGGCGACGACATCGGCGCCGCGGCCGCTCTCGATGCCTATCACCTGGCGAGAACCCGTGATGTCGCTGCCCGCAGCCTTGCCGTCGATGCGCTGAACCGCACGCTCACCTCGAACCTGCTGCCGCTCGATCTCGTTCGCGGCTTAGGCTTGCACATGCTCGGAGCATTTCCGCTCTTTCGACGCGCGCTCGTCCGCCGCGGTCTCGAGCCGGCGGGTCCTCGTCCACGGCTGATGCAGCCGGCAATCGACCGGACGCCCGCGCCTGTGGCAAGGTGACTCTCCCTCTCCCCGCAAGCGAGGGAGAGGGGACTGTCGGGCGATCCCAACATGCATCCCTTGCGCGACCTGCAATTCCGCCTCGAATACGTGGCACTGCGCAGCCTGATCGCACTGATCCGCGCCCTGCCGCTCGGCGTCGCCGTTGCCTTCTCGGCTAAGCTCTGGCGCTACCTCGCGCCGCTCGTCTCGGCCAAGCGCCACGCGCGTGCGCTGGCGAACTTGGCGCAGGCCTTCCCCGACAAGTCCGAGGAGGAGCGCCGCCGCATCGCCTTCGCCCACTGGGAGAACCTCGGCCGGGTGATGGCGGAGACCATGCAAATCGACCGCGTCCTCGAGGACCCGACCCGCATCCGGCTCACCAACAGAGCGATGTTCGACCGCTACAAGAACAAGCTCGGCTCCGTCGTTGGCGTGTCGCTCCACATGGGCAACTGGGAGCTCGCCATGTGGCCGCTCTCCGCCGCCGGCGGTCACCCCGCCGCCGTATACCGTTCCGTCAACAACCCCTATGTCGATCAGTACCTGCGCGCCCAGCGCAAGGACCTCTATCCGGGCGGGCTGTTCGGTCGCGGCAAGGTCGAAGGCGAGCACGGCGAGAGCCAGCGCACCGCGCGGCTCATCACCGACTATGTCCGCCGGGGCGGCCGGCTCGGGCTCATCTGCGACCTCTACGACCGCACCGGCATCGAGGTGCCCTTCTTCGGCAAACCGGCGCGCACCCAGGCGATCGCCGCCATGATCGCCCGGCGCCTCGGCGCCCGCATCTGGATGGCGCGCTGCCTGCGGCTCGGAACCGACAGCCGCTTCGAGGTCGAGCTGCGCGAGCTGAAGGTGCCGCGCGGCCCCAACCAGGCGGAGGACATCCGCGGGGTCATGGCCGCCATGCAGGCGCAGTTCGAAATCTGGATCCGCGAGGCCCCGGAGCAGTGGATGTGGAGCAACCGGCGCTGGAGTTGAGCAATCCTCAGGCAGGGCTGATCAACAGTTGAGCAGGAAGGCGCATTGACGCGGGGTGAGGCAGGCCTAAACTTGGCTAGTGTGATGATCGAGAAGTCTGCATCATCGTGCTCGGCTGGGTGATGGAGCGGACTTCTCGATCTGAATCACACTAGAAGGCTTTGAGTCACCAAGTGTCCTTCAGATCGCGAAATTCGTTCCGAGCCAGCCGCAGATTGAGACGAATTTCGCGATCAGGACACTTGGCAGTTCCTGGGTCGAGGAAAACCGCCGCCGATGCCCTCCGTGCGCACGCCCGCGAAGTTCTACTCCGCGCTCGCCATCGGCGCGCCCGAGCCGTTCCGCACGCTCCCCGTGCGGCTCGAGCGCATGATCCATTTCGTGCCGACCCACAACGAGAAGATCAGGGGCAAGGTCAAGGACCTGGTGCGCCAGGTCGATGTCGTGCTCGGCAACCTCGAGGACGCTATTCCCGCCGATCAGAAGATCGCCGCCCGCCAGGGCTTCATCGCCATGGCGCGCGACACCGACTTCGGCGCGACGGGCCTGTGGACCCGGATCAACTGCCTGAACAGCCCGTGGGGGCTCGATGACATCGTCGAGATCATCTCGGCTGTCGGCAGCAAGCTCGACGTCATCATGCTCCCGAAGGTCGAGGGCCCCTGGGACATCCACTACCTCGATCAGCTTTTGGCGCAGCTCGAGGCGCGGCACCGGATCGCCCGCCCGATCCTGATCCACGCCATTCTGGAGACGGCCGAAGGCGTCTCCAACGTCGAGGAGATCGCCGCCGCGAGCCCCAGGATGCACGGGATGAGCCTCGGCCCCGCCGATCTCGCCGCCTCGCGTGGCATGAAGACGACGCGCGTGGGCGGCGGTCATCCGGCCTACGCAGTGCTGGCCGATCCCGAGCCCGGCAAGCCCGGCGCCCCCCGCGTGGCTGCTCAGCAGGACCTCTGGCACTACACCCTTGCCAAGATGGTGGATGCCTGCCGCCGCAACGGCATCAAGCCCTTCTATGGGCCCTATGGCGACTTCTCCGATCCCGCCGGCTGCGAGTCCCAGTTCCGCAATGCGTTCCTGATGGGCTGCGTCGGCGCCTGGACGCTGCACCCGACCCAGATGGAGATCGCGAGCCGCGTCTTCAGCCCGGATCCGGGCGAGGTCGCCTTCGCCAAGCGCATATTGGACGCCATGCCCGACGGGTCCGGCGCGGTGATGATCGACGGCAAGATGCAGGATGATGCCACCTGGAAGCAGGCCAAGGTGATCGTCGATCTCGCCCGGCTGGTGTCCGCGAAATCACCGGAGCACGCTGCGCTTTATGGTCTGTAGACGGACGATGAGAATTGGTGGCAGGGGAGCAACAGCCGGCATAGCTCGCCGGCTTTCCCCCTGCTAAGATGGAGCAGGAGCGACGGGCTCGCCGGGTTACGGCGTTGTGTTGGGGAGCGTTGGTCGTGGCGAGACAGAAAATCCGAAAGGCGAAGTATGCCGTCGGCGACGTCGTGCGCCATCGAGTCCACGCATTCCGCGGCATCATCTTCGACATCGATCCGGTGTTCAACAACACCGAGGAGTGGTGGTTGTCGATCCCGGCCGAGACGCGTCCGAAGAAGGACCAGCCGTTCTACCACCTGCTCGCTGAGAACGCCGAGACCGAGTACGTCGCCTACGTCTCGGAGCAGAACCTGCTGCCCGACACCAGCGGCACGCCGTTGCGTCATCCGAGCGTCAAGGAGCTGTTCGCCAGGCGCAAGGGCCAGTATCGGGCGCTCTTCCTGCAGCAGCATTAGTTCCTGAAAACGCACCGCCCGGCGCTAGGCCGGGCGATCCGTCGTTCCAATTCAGCAAGCATCGCGCGCTACTTCTTGGGTGGCGTCGAGGCCGTGGCCGGCGGCTTGGCAGCCGGCGCCGCATTGCCGGGCGGCGAGAACGGATTGGTCTGGGGCGCCTGGCCGGACTTCTCCTTCTGCTGCTCCTGGTGCTGCTTGATGAGCTCGATCTGGCGTGCACGGATCTGTTTCATCAGCTCGCCACGAGCGCTGGCGTAGGCCTTGTTGTCGATGGGCTTTCCCTTGTAGGACGCATCGAAGCCGTCGAGCGGCACGAGGAACGGAACCGGCTGCCCGCCCGCATTGAGAGCAAGCACCATCAGCCCGCCGCCGGTCTTCATTTGGCTGATGAGCTCGGACGTTGCCTCGGCCTCGGCCGTGCAGCCGCCCTGATGGCAGAGCACGAACTTGAGATCGACCGGTTTCAAATCCTTGGTCTCGACCTTCTCGTTCTTCGCGACCTTCGCCCACTGATCCTTGGTGTAGACCGCGGCCTTGAGCCCCGGCGGGATCGCCGCTCCGAGCGGCACCATTATCATCAGATGCTCTTTGTCCTGCCCCTCGACCTTGCGCAGCGCCGCCGAGACCACGACCATCCCGGTGTTGCCGTCGAGGCGCTCGTGATGCGTGAGGCAGATCTCCTTCTCGTCGGCGGCCGGCTTGCCGTCGACCACCACCGGCTTGCCATCTGCGCCGACCTTCGCCACCGGCGCCTTCTCGCAAAGCTTCACCCACGCGCTCTGTGGCGCCTTCGGATCGGCTGCCGGGGCCGCCCCTTTGGCAGGGGCCTTTGCTGCCGGCGCCTGCTTCGGCGGCGCCTTGTCTTTCGACTGCTGGGCCTCCGCCCCGCCGACCACCGCCAACCCTATGAGCGCGGCCAACCCCACGCCCGCAACCATCAGGCGCGATCCCGCCGCGCGTGAAATTCCGTGTGCCATTCCGCTGAAGACCTTTCGCTCTGAGCGAAGCTCGCCCGCCAAAACCCCTGCCCGGGCGCAGTGCGCGCCGGCCACGCCGCACTTGCAGCGCCCATGGCCGGCGGACTAAAGGCTTGATTGCGGCAATCCCGTGGCCGGTGCGCGGGAGACACGGCTATGTCTGCCGCAACCCCGTCGGCCGTGGCCGCATCGCAACGGAGCAGGGCCTGAGAGCGCCCCACAAACAGCGGCATTGCGAGCTCTGACTGAAGAGGCGATGATCGACGTTGCACCACACTCGGAGACGGGCCTGCTTCGGCGTTTCCACGCCGGGACACGTCGTGTGGCTTGGCACTGCGTGTTCCTCCTCGCGCTTGTGCTGTCAACGGCCACCCTTGGTCAACCGCATCCGGCGGACACCGAGGCCCCCACACATGCGATCGCTATGCACGGCGCGCCGGCACTGCCACCCGGCTTCACGCATTTCCCCTATGTCAATCCGGATGCGCCCAAAGGCGGCCAGTTCCGGCTCGGCGCGCTTGGATCGTTCGACAGCCTCAATCCCTTCATCATCAAGGGCGTCGCCCCGAACGGCTTGCGCGAGTACGTGTTCGAGAGCTTGATGGCGCGCTCCGCCGACGAGCCGTTCACGCTCTACGGGTTGATCGCGGAGACGATCGAGGTGCCCGCCGACCGAAGCCAGATCACCTTCCACTTGCGACCCAAAGCGCGCTTCTCCGACGGGCGCCCGGTCACGTCGGCCGATGTCGCATTCTCCCACAAGATGCTGAAGGAGAAGGGCTGGCCCTATCATCGCAGCTACTACGGCAAGGTCGCGCGTCTCGAGACGCCCGACCCGCTGACCGCGCGCTTCGTGTTCGAGCCCGGCTCCGACCGCGAGATGCCGCTCATCATCGGCCTGATGCCGATCCTGCCGAGCCATCGCCTCGACGCCGAGAGCTTCGAGCGCACGACGCTCGATCCGCCGGTCGGCAGCGGGCCCTATATCGTTCAGCGCGTCGATCCCGGGCGCACGCTCGTCTACCGCCGCAACCCCGACTACTGGGGCAAGCATCTCGCCACCCATCGGGGCCGCTTCAACTTCGATGAAATCCGCTACGACTTCTTCCGCGACGCCTCGACCCTGTTCGAAGCCTTCAAGGCCGGCGAGATCGACGTTCGCGCCGAGGACGATCCGGCGCGGTGGGCCGAGGGCTACACGTTTCCTGCGGTTGCCGATGGCCGGGTCGTGCAGCGCGAGTTCAAGACCGGCTTACCGGCCGGGATGTCGGCGCTCGTCTTCAACACCCGCCGGCCGCCCTTCGACGACCAGAATGTGCGCCGGGCGCTGATCCACGCCTTCGACGCCGAATGGATCAACCGCACGCTGTTCCACGGTCTCTACCGGCGGACCGAGAGCTTCTTTTCACGCTCCGAGCTCGCCTCGACCGGGCACCCCGCCGATCGCCGCGAGCGGGAGCTGCTCGCGCCCTTCGCCGGAAGCGTCCGCGAGGACGTGCTCGAAGGGCGCTACCGGCTCCCCGTCACCGACGGCACGGGCAATGACCGCACCGGCCTGCGTGAAGCCCACCGCCTGCTCGCACAGTCCGGCTACGTCCTGAAGAACGGCCAGCTCGTCGCCGCCTCCGGCAACCGCCCTCTGTCAGTCGAGTTCCTCGCCATCAATCGCGCCCAGGAGCGGCTGATGCTGAGCTATGCCGAGCTCTTGCGGCGCATCGGCATAGCCGTCCGCGTGCGTCAGGTCGACACCGCCCAGTACTGGACGCGCACCAAGTCCTTCGACTTCGACATGATGCAATGGAGCTGGGGCGCGTCGCTGTCTCCTGGCAACGAGCAGATCAACCGCTGGTCGAGCCGGTCGGCATCGATCAACGGCTCGCTCAACTACGCCGGCGTCAGGAACAGAGCCGCCGATGCGATGATCGACGCCCTGCTGGCCGCCGAGGGACGTGAGGATTTCGTCTCGGCCGTGCGCGCGCTCGATCGCGTCCTGCTCTCGGGCGACTACGTCGTCCCGCTGTTCCACGTGCCCGGCCAGTGGATCGCCTACTGGCGCCACCTGAAAATGCCGGAGCAGACGCCGCTTTCCGGCACCGATTTCGACACCTGGTGGCTCGACCGGTAGATGCCATCGGGCACAACCTGTGATAGCTTCGGGCCATGGCAGACGCCGCACACGACATATCGATTATCTCGACCCGCGAGTACTTGGCGCGGGAGGAGACGAACGAGGTCAGGCACGAGTTCGTCAATGGCGTTATCTACGCCATGGTCGGCGCCAGCGAGCGCCACAACCTCATCGCGCTCAACCTCACGACTGCTCTGTTCAACCATTTGCCCGAACGCTGCTCTGCCTTTCACGCCGACATGAAATTGCACATCGCCCTCGACCAGGCGGAATATTTCTACTACCCCGACCTCATGGTTTGCTGCGGCGCCAGCGATCAATCCCTGCACTACCGCGACGATCCAATCCTCCTGTGCGAGGTCCTGTCGCAATCGACAGAGCGAACCGACCGCGTCGAGAAGTTCGATGCCTACCGGACGATCCCGGCCCTCGAAGAGTACGTGCTGATTGCCC
>JBIOVC010000003.1:0-3548 GCA_044867545.1 Hyphomicrobiaceae bacterium
CCCATTTGGCCGGATCGCGTGGTAGCCGATTTCGGCGAGTCCATCGGGATGAGGCGCGACCTTGGCGCCGAGCTGCTTGGCAAGCATCTGCCCGCCGAGGCAGATGCCGAGCAGTGGCTTCTTCTCCTTCAGCGCGACGTCGATCCAGTCGACCTCCGCGCGCGTGACCTCGTCCGGATCGTTGGCGCTGCCGGGCCCGCCGAAGATCACCGCGCCGGCATGGCCCGCGAGCGTCGGCGGCAGCCGATCGCCCTCGCGCGGACAGCGGATATCGAGTGCATGACCGAGCCGCCGGATCTCCTGCCCGACGCGCCCGGGTGTCGACGTCGCGCGATGGATCACGGCCAGCACGGGCAACCGCGCCGAAGCGTCTCCCGGGCTCCCCGTGTCCTGTCGAAACACCCCTTCAGGATCGCGCATTGCTTCCTCGCTGCTTCAGCAGGAAACCGATGAACGGCACAAGCACTACTGCAGGGGTAAGGTGCATCGCCAGCGCCAGCGACGAGTTGAAGAGCCCCGGCATGATCACACGCTTGTTCCACTGGAACCAGCGGTAGGCCGAGCGCGCGACGCCGTCGGCGCTGCCCGCTGGAATGAGCCACCGGTAGAGCGAGTTCTCTGCACCCATCCGCGCATGAAAGTGCGTGTTGACGGGACCGGGCGCCAGCACCGAGACCCTGACACCCTGCCCACGCACCTCGTACGCCACCGCCCGGGTGAGCGTGATCATGTAGGACTTGCTGGCGTAGTAGGCCGCCTGATAGGGCCCCGGCGTATAGCCGCCAAGCGAGGCGACGTTGAGCACGCCGCCGCGCCCGCGCACGCACATGTCGGGCAGGAAACGCCGCATCAACAGCGTCGCGACCTTCACGTTGAGGTCGGCGAGACGGCTCAATTCGGCCGGATCGTGCTGGACGAAGGGCCCCGCCAGCCCGAGTGCCGCGTTGTTGACGAGCACGTCCACGTAGAGCCCGTGATCAGCCATGGCAGAGGCGATGTGCTCGACCGCATCCTCTTGGGCGAGATCGACCGGCAGCGCGACCGCCTCGACCTTGTGCGTGGCGCGGATCTCCGCCGCAATCCGCTCGATGAGCTCCCCGCGCCGCGCCACCAGCACGACCCTGTGGCCGCCCGCCGCAAACCGGCTCGCTAGCGCGAGCCCGATACCTTCCGAGGCGCCCGTGACGAGCACAGCAGGCTCCCCGCGCGCCGCCATGGCAAGCCGCGACGCATCCGCGACCCAGTACCGACGCAGCCACCAGTCGACCACGACGAGGAAGGGATTGCGCATGAGGCTCTGGATTGCCTTCAGGCTTCGACGCGCACCTGGCCGTTCTGCCGGGCGGGCGCCCAACCGGGTAGCGGCGCCGGCCGCGTGCCCGTATCCACGCCGACGGCGTTGAACCGCGTCTTGAACTCGTGCCGAATGTGGGTGGCAAGCTCGCGCGCGATGTCGTTGCCGGCCGTCTTCGGCGCGTAGAGGTTGATCCTGAACTCGGGCAGCGGCGGCAGCGCGCTCCCTGGCCCGAGCGCGGTGAACTGCGACGGCACTGTGGCGCGCAGCATAGGCGCGACCGCAAGACCCGCGCTGATCGTCGCGAACATCGCCTCCATGTTGCTGACCTCGCAGACCAGCCGCCAGTCGCGGCCGGCCTTGCGCAGGGCTTCGATCGCGACTGGTCGGAACATGCACGTCGGGCCGCCGAGCGAGACGGGAAGCGGATCACGCATGTGCACGTCGCTGCCAGGCAGCCCGGCCCAGACCAGCCGATCGGTGATCATCGTCTCCGCGTCAGGCCCGCGCCCGGCCTCTGTCGTGAACGTGAGATCGACCCTGCCCGCCGCGAGATCCTCGAGCAACACCCTCGACTCGCTGCACTTGAGGCTGACGTTGACACGCGGCCAGACCGCGTTGAAGCGCTTGAGGATCGGCGGGATGTAGCTCGCCACGATGTCGAACGGCACGCCAAGCCGAACCTCGCCCTCGAAGTGCGGCGTCGTCATCAGCCCCCAGGTTTCGTCGTTGAGAGAGACCAGGCGCTCGGCGTTGGACATCAGCCGCTCTCCCGCCGGTGCGAGCATCAACCGCTTGCGCGAGCGCTCGAACAGCGGGCTCCCGAACAGGTCCTCGAGCCGCTTGATCTGCTGGCTGACTGCCGCTTGCGTGAGGTTCAGCACCCGCGCCGCGCTGGTAACGCTGCCGGTCTCGACGACGGCAAGAAACGCCCGCAGCAGTGCGGTATCGATGTCTCGGGGCATGGTCTGTTCCTGTCGGTTAGAACATCACGACCCATTATCATAGGGATAAAATACATTCAATTGCCTTATACACCATCCTCCCGTAGGTTCCTGCGCATCGGCCCGGTCAAGCCGACACAAGAGAGCCCGAAGGAGGCTTCCCATGAGCAGGCACTCCCAAGTCTATGGTGCGCTGCCGCAGGCAGCAGGCAGCTCGCAGTTTGCGTGGTCGACACTGTGGTTCCGCATCGAGCGGGTCCTCGAGGTGCGGCGTCAGCGCCGCGCGCTTATGGCGCTGGACGACCGGCTCCTGAAAGACATCGGCATCAACCGGACCGAGGCTTGGCGCGAGGGAAGCCGCAATTTGCTCGATCTCCCCGAGGAAAACGTGTGGCCGTACTGGCTGCGCTGACGACCGGAGCGGATCGGAATAGCCGTCCCATAGTCCCGCCCCTACATGAGCCAGGGCGGTCGCGGGCGAAGCTGGCCAAGCCTTCAGCCAGTCGCCCGCGGCCGCCTTGTACGTTTCGCACCGGCCTCGCCGCGGCTTCAGGAGAGATGTAGCAGCTTGCCCTCGACCTGCAGCAGCGCGCTGTCGAGGTTGTGCAGGATGTCGTCGATCCGCTTCGCTTCGCGCCGCATCGCCGGCAGGTCTCCGGCCGCCACGCTCGCCCGCACCATCTGGGGGCCGGCCGCAAGCTCGCTGACGACCGTCTTGACCTTGTCGAGCCACGTCCGCGGACGCCGCCCCTTCGGCACCGCCCGCTTTGTCCGAGCTTCCAGCGACTTGATCTCCTTCGCCAGCGTCTTCTTCAGCCAGGCGAACTCTTTCTTCTTGTGCTTGAGCTCCTTGATCGCGGCACGCGCCTCGTGCACGGACGCGATCGCCACGATCACCTCCGAGCCGTCGATCTTCACGTAGCGTGTGGGAGACAAGTCCATACCGGCGCCTGCTTACACAGATGGTGCAACCGCCCGCGTTGCCGCCGCCAGGTAGTTGACGCCCGTATCCTGCCCGAGCGTCCATCGGTCGATCAACGGATTATAGACAAGGCCCGAGACGTCGCGCATCGCGAGGCCCGCGGCGGCGAGATGACGCTCCAGCTCTTCCGGGGTCACGAACCGCTCCCACTGATGCGTCCCGGCCGGCAGCCAGCGGAGCACGTACTCCGCGCCGATGATCGCCAACGCGTAAGCTTTCACGGTACGGTTGATCGTGGACAGGATCATGACGCCGCCGGGCCGCACGAGTGCGGCGCAACATTCGAGGAAGGCGCCGACGTCCGGCACGTGCTCGACGACTTCGAGGC
>JBIOVC010000004.1:0-4899 GCA_044867545.1 Hyphomicrobiaceae bacterium
CGCGTACGGGTGCCGCCGACGACCCAGTTGTTGGATGCCCCGGTCCCGATGATGCCGTCGAGCACCGCGGTGTCAGTCATCGGCGGCGGTTCGCCCGCCAACCGGCGTAACGGAATGATCTCTTCGACCGGTGGAGAATCCGGTGCGCCGGCCGACATCACCGGCATCAGATCGGCGATCTCGGCAGGGTTTAGTCCGCGCGCTGCGTAGATCAGCCTCGTCAGCTCATCGCGCATATTGGCGCTCAGCATCAGTGCCATCATCTTAACGACCGCCACGCTGTCGGCGGGTCGCCAAGGCTCCGGGCTGTGCCTCAGGAACAAGAACTCCGGCGGCAGCCGTGCCTCCAGCAATCCCGTGCGGCGCTCGATGAAGGCATTGACGCCGCGGGCGTAGGCGTCGAGTGCCGCCCTCGCATCCGGGGGCAGCGCTGCGGCCGACCGCTCGGCGTGTCCGTAGAGATCAAGCGTCCGCAGAAAGACGTCAGTACCGAGGGTCGCCTCGCCGAAAATCTCGGAGAGGCGGCCCTGGGCGCTCCGGCGCAGCAGCTCCATCTGCCACAGGCGCTCCTGGGCATGAGTGAAGCCAAGCGCGGCGTGAAGATCGCCGATCGATTCCGCAACGATGTGGGGAACACCCTCGCCGTCGCGAACCACCGCGACATCACGGCCAAGGCCGGCGATCGTGGCGGATCCGGACAGCGGGGCAACCGTCGAGGCCAGGAACGCATAGACCAGCGCCGGCGCACCGACGATCAGGGCCAGCGCAACCGCGCTGGCCACGATCAGGCCCTTGAGTGACCGCTTGATCAATACCGCACGTCCCCAGGCTCAGCGCCCGGGGCGTGTCTACCGGGCGACCATGCGGGCGACTGCCCGCTCCAGACCAAACCTGTCCTTGGCGAGCCGCGCAAGCTCTTCCCGCGTGATCGCGACTGCGGCACGAAGTTGCTCCGGGGTATGCTCCGAGGTGATGAAGAAGCGCACACGCGCAGCCTTCATCGGCACAGCAGGATAGAAGATCGGTAGCGCGTTCACACCGCGATCGAGCAGGCGCTCGGTCAGCTTCACGACCTTGATGGTGTCGCCAACGATGATCGGTACAACCGCGTAGCCGGCGCTGGTTCCCGTATCGAGGCCCGCGGCTTGCGCTTCGGTCAGGAACAGCTTGCCGTTGGCCTGGAGCCGCTTGACCCGCTCCGGCTGAGCCTTGAGAAGCTCGAGCGCAGCAAGCGCAGCGGCAGTGACCGGCGGCGAAAGGCCGACGGAATAGACAAAACCCGGCGCCTGGAACTTCAGGATCTCGACCAGCTCGCGCTTGCCAGCGATGTAGCCGCCGCAGCCACCGAGCGTCTTGCTGAGAGTTCCCATCCAGATGTCGACATCGAGCGGATCCGTGTCGAAATGCTCCATGATGCCCCGCCCGGTGTCGCCGAGCACGCCCAGCGCGTGCGCCTCGTCGACCATCAGCCAGGCGCCGTAGCGGCGCTTCAGCTCGATCAGCCGCGGCAGATCGGGGAAGTCGCCATCCATCGAGTAGAGACCCTCGACGACGATCAGCGCGTGCTTGTACTTGGCGCGGTTTGCCTTGAGCGCCTCATCTAGCTGATCGAGATTGTTGTGGCGGAAGCTCACGCACGTCGCCCGCGAGAGCTTCGCCCCGACGATCGCGCTATTGTGAACGAACTCATCGTGGAGGATCAGATCGTCGGGCCCCATCAGAGCGCCGATGGTCGAGACGTTGGTCGCATGGCCGCTGACGAAGGCGATCGCGTCCTCGACGCCGTAGTGCTCGGCAAGGGCAACCTCGAGCGCGCGGTGCAACGGCCGCTCGCCGGCAACGATGCGGCTCGCGGAGACCGACGTGCCGTACTGATCGATGGCAGCCTTGGCGGCTTCACCGACCGCCGGATGCTGGTTGAGCCCGCAGTAGTCGTAAGAGGCGAAATTGATGTACTCCTTGCCCGCCATCATCGTGGTCGCGCCGGAGCGGGCCTCGTGCGAACGGAAGAAGGGGTTGGCGATGCCGAACATCTCGGCGATATCGCGATGCCGCGCCATCGCCTGATAGACCGGCAGCTCGGAGAACGGAGCGGCGGCACGATACGGCACTTGGGCCGTCGTGGCACCGTCGCGTGCGCGTTCCCAGCGCTGCGAAATCGCACGCGCAGCGCCCTTGATGATACCGCGGGAAAGGCCCGGCTCGCTGCCATTGGTCATGGCGCTCGCCTGCTCATCCGTCATCTGCCTATTGTTGGTTGCCTCAGACCCGTCCATTTATACTCACCCGTTTGTCAAGAGTTGTCGTTTCGGGACCACACATCCCGTCCAACGCATCGCGGCGTACGTCGGAAGTTCGCCCATCCCGCGCGCTACGGCTGTTCCGCCAGAAACAGGTACGGGCGGCTCTCCGCAACGAAGATGTTTGCCGGCATGGCGCTCTCTTCCCAATAACCTTAACGCTCCTCCCTACTACCCCCGCGGGTATGGGACGCGCGAATGCCCGGTCCGCGCGCGCAATCGGCCGATATCATATCATCCGATAGCGTGGCTTGCAGGTCACATCTGCACAATGCAGTGCGACCCGGCATCGTTGTCAAACCGACTCCTGAGCAGGGTATAACGCGGTTACTCAATGAGTTCTTGAACTTTGCTCGTGGGCCTTGTGCGTGTTTGGGCTCATGTAGGGGAACGACGGGTCCGGAAGAATGCGGCCACTCGGCGCACCGGCGCACTGCTCGTGACACTTCGATAGGACGTAAGCGGACGGTATCAGCGTGCTCGATGAACGCTTCCCGGCGATTTGCCTCTGGCACAATTCCGTCCCCGTCGGGTATATGCCGCAACGATGCTTGTAATCAAGACCACTCAGCAACTCGCCGATGCCTGCGCCGCCCTCGCACAGCATCCCTACCTGGCGATCGACACGGAGTTCCTGCGCGAGCAGACCTTCTGGCCGGAACTGTGCCTCGTCCAGATGGCCGGGCCCGAGATCGAGCTGATCGTCGACCCGCTGGCGCCCGACATCGAGCTCAAGCCGTTGTTCGAGCTGATGGCCAATCCCGGCACGCTCAAGGTGTTTCATGCGGGCCGGCAGGACATCGAGATCATCTACGCGAAAGCCGGCATCATTCCGCACCCGATCTTCGATACCCAGGTCGCGGCGATGGTGTGCGGGTTCGGCGAGGCGGTGAGCTACGGCAATCTCGTCAAGCGGATCACCGGCGCTGAGGTCGACAAGTCGACGCGCTTCACGGACTGGAGCCGGCGGCCGCTGTCGGACAAGCAGCTCCGCTATGCGCTCGGCGATGTGACCCATCTGAAGAGGATCTATCATCACCTGCGCTCCGAGCTCGACGGCAGCGGACGCGAGTCCTGGCTGCAGGAGGAGATGGCGACGCTCACCGATCCCAACACCTACACATTCCGGCCGGAGGACGCCTGGCGCCGGCTGAAACTGCGGGTGAAGAACCGGAAGGCGCTCGCCGCGCTCGTCGAGCTCGCGGCCTGGCGCGAGCGGCAGGCGCAGGCACAGAACGTGCCACGCGCCCGCGTGCTCCGAGACGAGGCGCTCTACGACATTGCCAATCATGCGCCGACCGATACCGCCAAGCTCGGCGAGCTTCGGACGCTGAGCGAAGGCTTTTCCCGATCGGCGCGCGCGAGAGAGATCGTGGAGGCGGTCAAGCGCGGGCTTGCGCGCGACCCAAAGACACTGCCGACACTGCGCTCGGGCAACGGACTGACGGCGGAGGCGACGGCGCTGGTCGACCTTCTGCGCGTGCTGCTCAAGGCAGCGGCGGCGCGCAACCGGGTGGCTCCCCGTCTGATCGCCGATATGGACGATCTGGAACGCATCGCGGTGGAGACATCGCCCGACGTCTCGGCACTACGCGGATGGCGGCGCGAGCTCTTCGGCGAGGATGCGCTTCGCCTGAAACGTGGTGAGATCGCGCTGGTGGTGAAGGACGGCGAGGTCGTCGGGGTGCCGAGCGGCGGCACCAACGGGTCGTCCCAAGGTCACTATTCGTGACGTTACTTTATCGGCTCGACCTTGTCGGCCATATCCGGGACGAGCCGCACGCGATAGCTCGCATTGCTGCAGCGTAAAGTCCAAACCGCTTCGTTGGGTGCCGACGCCTTGTTGTCACGTGTGGCATCGAGGGCTTTCTCGCAGCCATAGCCCTGCATGCGCACGTGCGCGGCAATGATCTGGGCGGGCGTCTCTTGAGCCGCAGACGGTACGGCCAGCGCAAGGCTTGCGAGAGCGCATCCGCAGGACAGCAGCCGCGAGCAGCGCAGCCTTTGCTCAGGAGGAGGTTTCGGCATGGCTTGCCTCCGTGCGCCGAGCGTCACTCCCGCCTTCCGGTGCGACGGTCCCAGTAGTACGCCCTGACACCGCCAAACCCATCCATCTCATAGCGCCATCCCGAGGTCGACCCACTGTAATTGTACTCCGGTCGGCACTTGTAGCGCTGCCAGTAAGAGTCCCTGGTAAAGTCGCCGTAAATTCGCCTGCCCGGACCGCACCAAGCCAAGCAAGCGCGCGTCGTGCAGCCGGTAATCGCTCCATTCTGAGCGACGGCGGGATCCGGCAAGCCGGCGCTGGCGACCCACGCCATGAAGGCGAAGGTTGTGGAGGCAATTCTCAACCGCATGCGCCGACCTCCCGGCAGCGCGTCCCGCCATTGTTGAGGAGGAGCGGCGGGTCGCGAGCCGGGTTGAATATTCCGCCCACGTTGGTTGGGGCTCCATCGGCAGAAACCCGGAATTCACCGGCCGGTGACGTCGGAGAGGCGGGTGCCGCTGCGTTCGGGCTGCGCCCTAAAGCCGTGCCTTCACGAGCAAGCCATCATTGGATGACCCTTTCGACCAGCGCCAACACGGATGGCGTGATCGC
>JBIOVC010000005.1:0-2123 GCA_044867545.1 Hyphomicrobiaceae bacterium
GCGAGGTCCGCATCGCCGACTGTTTCGGCGAAAAGGAGGTGCACCTGAAGCCGGGCGAGGGCAACATCGACTTCGCTCACATGTTCAAGCGGCTGGACGAGCTGGGCTACCGCGGCCACTTCACCAATGCTTTCGGCACCGTGGACGACATGATCGAGGGCCGCGAGTACCTCGTGCGCTGCGCCGAGAAGGCCGGCATCACGAACTAGACAAGCCGGACCGGGCGCGTCCGGCCACAGCGGCCGGGCGCACGTTCCTCCGGACAAAGCTGTGAGACTCGCGCGTCTCCGCGCCGACGGCTTTCGCGCCTGCCCTGCGTTTGACTGCAATCAAACGACCACATTGGCCGGTCATGTATGGACTGGGGAAGGTGGCGGAGCGTCAGTTCGTGACATCGAGGAAACGCGATGCGAAACAGTCTTCCGGCTTTGGCCGCAATCGTCGGCGCGATGCTCTTCGCGTCGGCCTTCACCGACCTCACCGCCCCTGCGCATGCTCAGGTCAAGGACAAGACCGTCAAGTCCATGAAGTCTGCCCCGGGCGGCAAGATCGTAGTCAAGGAAAGCAGCAAGACCACCGTGAAGACCACCGTGCTGAAGCCGAGCAGCAAGGGGTCGTCCTCGTTCGTCAAGGAGTCGACGTCGTACTCGAAGAAGTCCCCGCCGAAGTACACCAAGCAGCCGACCATCATCGTCAAGAAGCCTCCTGTCGTCGTCTATAAGCCGCCGACGACCAAGCACCGGGTGGTGCGGGTCTGGCGTCCGGGTCTCAGGTGGCGCTGGATTGTCGTGCCCACCATCTACTTTGCCGAAGAGCTCGAGTGGTGCCACTACCACCGCTATCCTGTGTTCCCGATGGACTTCCACACCAGCATCCGGTGCCACCAGCACGAGTGGTGGAATCATCCGAGCATCGGCTACGTCGAGGCTTACTGACGCGGATCACCCGGCGTGTCCTCACGCTTCCTGCGCCGTAGACAGGCGGTGGCCGCCTGTCTAGTTTCCGGGCGGCCGCAGGAGGATGCTGGACATGTCTCGGACCTGGCTCGAATCGAACCCCGAAGGGCGTTTTGACCACGCAGCGCGCTTCCGAGAGCTGATCGCGCGCCGGACGACAATCGCCGCCCCCGGCGCCCACGACGGCATCACGGCGCTGCTCGCCCGTCGGGCCGGGTTCGAGGCGCTCTACCTCTCGGGCGCCGCGTTGTCCGCTTCCATGGCGCTGCCCGACCTGGGCCTCATCACGCTCGATGATGTCTCGCGCCGCGCACGCGAGATCGTCCGCGCCGCCCGCCTGCCGCTGATCGTCGACTGCGACACCGGCTTTGGCGAGGCGCTGAACGTCATGCACACCGTCAACGCGCTGGAGGAGGTCGGCGTCGCCTGCATTCAGATCGAGGACCAGCAGTTCCCCAAGAAGTGCGGCCATCTGAACGACAAGCGGCTCGCTCCGGCGGCCGACATGTGCCGAAAGATTGCAGCGGCGAAGAAGGCCGCCTCGGGCCTCGTGATCTGCGCCCGCACCGACGCGGCGAGCGCCTCGCTCACCGACGCGATCGCCCGCGCCAAGCAGTATGCCGCCGCCGGTGCCGATCTGATCTTCGTCGAGGCCCTGGCCAGCCGCGACGATATCAAGCGCGTGCGCGACGAGATCGCCGGCCCGCTGCTCGCCAACATGACCGAGTTCGGCCGCACGCCTCAGCTCTCGCTCAGCGAGTGGCAGGGCTTCGGCTACGAGGTGGTCATCTTCCCGGTCTCCTCCCTTCGCATCGCGTTGCGGTCGATGCAGGACTTCTACGCTACGCTCAAGAAGGACGGCCAGGTTGGCGACATGCTCGAGGAGATGTTGACGCGTGCCGAGCTCTACCAGCTGCTCGGCTATTACGATTACGAGGCGCTCGATTCAACGATCGCCCGCACCGTCCTGCCGGACGGCCAGCCCTGACAGCAATCGTCAACGGAGCAGTTCATGACGTCCAGCCGTCGCCGGCTTCGCGAGCTCGTCGAGGCAAAGCCGATCCTGGTGCTGCCCGGCATCTACAATGGCTTCAGCGCTCGCTTGGTGGAAGCCTACGGCTATAAGGCAGCGGCCATCACCGGTGCCGGCGTCTCGGAGAGCGCCCT
>JBIOVC010000006.1:0-6232 GCA_044867545.1 Hyphomicrobiaceae bacterium
GGCCAGCGGGCGACGCCGGACTTGAGCGCCTACTACCGCCCCACGGACCGGCCGCTGCCATTCGTGTGGAACGTAGGCGGCAACGGGGAGCCCTGCCGCCTAGCCTGCGGCTATCTCGGATGCGACGCCCACCCGTTCAATCCGATCCTCGATGCACTGCCCCCGCTCCTGCATGTCCGGGCGAGGAAGGGGGAGAGGAATCTCAACCACGACCTGATCGGCGCCGCATTGGCCGAATGCGAGCGCCCGCGTGCCGGCGGTGAGACCATCCTCTCCAAACTGAGCGAGCTCATGTTTCTCGAAGCGTTGCGGCAGCACCTCGATGGCCTTCCTGACGAATCGCGCGGCTGGCTGTCTGGCCTGCGCGATCGCCATGTCGGACAGGCGCTGCGTCTCATGCACGGGCGCCCTGCCGAGCGCTGGACGATCGACACGCTGGCGCGCGAAGTCGGGCTGTCGCGATCCGCGTTCGCGGAGCGTTTTGCCGAGCTGATGGGCACTCCGCCGATGCAGTATCTCGCAAACTGGCGCCTGCAGCTCGCGACGCAGCTCCTGGAGCGCAACGGCTTGAGCATCGCGCAAGCTGCCGCCGAGGTCGGCTATGAGTCGGAGGCCGCGTTCAACCGCGCCTTCAAGCGGCAGGTCGGTGTGCCGCCCGGCTCGTGGCGGCGCGCGCGCATGGCGTCCACCCAAGCTTGACCCATGGTTCACGACCGCTGGCGGTGCGCGGTCGCATAGTGCTGGCGCAGCAGGTCGACGCCGTAGTCGTTGCCATTGGGCGTGCGCACGATGGTGTGCACGTGAAACCGCGCCGGCTCCGCGTTGGTCAGGAACACACCGGCGTGGTGGTCGAACTCGATGAAGATCACGGGACTCTGGATGCGGTAGTAGAACGCTCCGGCGTCATCCAGTCCGCCGATCCAGCAAAAGTGCGTCTCGGAGAGGTGTCGCTCGATCTCGACGATGCGGGCCTCGTGAGGGTCGGGCGGCAGCGGCGCCACATAGGCCGATGCGAGGTCGAGCAGACGGCGACGCTGCGGGCCCGACAGCTCTGAGGCAGGCAGTCCCTCCAGGGGGACGATGCGGTTGTCTTGGGCTGCGCCACCCAAGTGCAGGTTGTCGGCAAAGTGCCGCCGGCCCGGAGGCAGGTCATCCCCTATCACCGAGTTTGCGACGACCGCGCGGCGCTGCTGTGCAGGAGAGAGCGAGCGCATCAGCTCGAGGCCACCGCGCTCCTCGTCCTCGAACAGGCTGGTTCCGGCGAACGGACCCACATCGGCGTAGGTCGGCTCAGCGCCGAGCAGGCACGGCGTCAGAACCATCTGCCGGCCGATCACCACGCAGTTGAGGCTCAGGTGGTGGCCGAAGAGCTGCCATCCCCAGGGCTCGGTGGCGGAGGGAGCGCCGAACAGGCAGAAGGTATAGCTCCACTCGCCGAGTATCTCGGGCGCGCCAACGAGATCGCCCAGGAAGCGGTTCAGGCGCATTACCGAACGCGAGATTTCGTATCCCCTGGTGCTGAGACTCGCGGCAAGCAAGCGCATGACGGCATTGCGCACAGCGGCTGGAGCCTCGTCGAGCCGCAGCCCGTGCCGCTCGACCCACATCTCCGTGTTCTGCCACCGGCGCCAGAGGTCGGAGCCGATGTCGTAGCATGTGGCTGCGCGCTCGGCCGGCGACAGAACGTCGAGCAGGGAACGCGCGGCCTCGACCATCGCCTCGGTCGGCGCGTCGGCAGGCTGCAGAGCGAAGAGGCCGGGCCTGATTACGCCGTCCGTCGTCAGCCCCATAAACGGCGCTTCGACGAGCTTGGCCCAGCCGCCGAACAGCTCCTGCGCGCGCGGTGTCTTCAACCGTGCCTCGGTGTGCGCGCGAGGGGTCGGGCCGGCGATCCGCGACTGGCCTGGTGCGGGCACAAAGGGACGGTAGTCAGGGCGGCGGCTCATACCGTGATCACTGGATGGGTCAATGGCACGCGCCGCCAGGCGGGGCCGCCCGGAGCGCATGCTCCGGGCGGTCTCTTTGCTTCAATCAATCGCCGGGCTTGATGTATTTGCCCATCGCCTCCATGACCTGCGGCGACTGGTTGAACATCTCGTCGAAGTTCTTTGCCACGTCCTGCCCGGAGATGTAGGCCGCGTCGATCTTGGCCTTCTCCATCGCAGCCTTCAGCTCCGGGTCGGCCATCGTCTTGGCGAAGGCCGTACGCAGCATCTCAACCCGGTCCTTCGGAGTGCCGGGCCGCACGCCGAAGGCGCGCCCGATCTGCAGCGGGATGCCGCGGATCGCCATCAGCGACTTGCCGATCGGGTCGTTGGTCAGCGACTCGTCAGTCGGCAGATTCTCGAAGCCGCGCACGTTGGCCCTGGCGCGGACGAGGGCGCGCACGGCGCCCCGCTCGATGCCGTTCTTGATGGTGGTGGCGAGCGCCGACCAGCCGTCCGACTCCTTGCGCTCGACCGCGAGCAGAATGTCGCTGTTCGCGGCGTAACCCGACACCAGCTTGAGCTTGAGACCGGCAAACTCCTTGAGCAGCAGTGGCATGTCGTGGGCATTGGAGCCTGGACCGGTGGTCCCGACGATCAGCTCTTTGCCCGAGTCCTTCAGCTCCTGCACGGTCTTGTAGGGCAGGTCGGCGCGGATCGCGAACATGGCCCCGTCCGAGCCCGAGGAGCCCAGCCACTCGAACTTCCTCATATCGAAGCGAACCTGCTCGACCTTGGCGAGCTGCGATACGGCCACATTCGCGTTGGCCCCGAGGATCGTCAGGCCGTCGGCCTCGGCCACGTTGTAGACGTGGTTGGTTGCACCCATGTGGGCGCCGCCGGGCATCGAGACGAAGATCACATTCGGATTGCCCGGAATGTGCTTGCCGAGGAACTGGGCGACGATCTGGCCGGAAACGGCGAGACTTCCGCTCTTGGCCCCCATGACGATGGAGACGGTTTTTCCCTTGTAGAAATCAGATTGTGCGTAGGCTGATGAGAATGCCGGAAGTGCCATCAGGCACCCGGCCAACACACTTCCAAGCAGAGCTCTGCGCATGTCTTTCCTCCCAAAGTGACTTTATTCTGGTGGCCCGGGGTCCCCGCATCCTCCCGGGACCGTGCCAGCCAATTCTGTTCGAAAATCCGTCGCCGCACAATGGCGTTTCGAAAGCGCCTCGGTTTGTCGTCGCCGCGATTGCAGACTGGCCGCCTGCCCGATAATCATGCAGCGATGCCAACCAACGTACTAATCATCGCTCCCGACCCGGACGCCTATACGTCCCGCCTGCAACCGGTCTTTCCAGAGGTGGGCTTCGTTACCGTGCGCTCGCTCGAGGTGACGCCGGCGCTCGATCTCTTCCCCGACGCAGATGCGGTGCTTGCCTATGGCAGGGCATTCGACCGCGGCTGCCTCGCACGTGCAAAGCGCCTCAAGTGGTTTCAATGTCTGATCACGGGCACGGATCACCTGGCGCCGGTGCTCGCCGGCAGCGGGGTCGTGCTGACCAATGCCCGGGGGATTCACGGTCCTCAGATGGCGGAGCTTGCGGTCCTGCACATGCTGGCGCTTTCCCGAAATCTCGCCCAATCGGTGCGCAACCAGGACAACCGCGTATGGGAACGCTACAAGCCGCGCGTGCTCGACCGGCGTACGGTGGCGATCGTCGGCATCGGCGCGATCGCTGAGCATACGGCCAAGGTGTGCAAGGCGTTCGGGATGACGACCGTCGGCGTCACCAAGACGCCGCGCGAGATCGCCGGTTTCGACCGGGTCTATCCGCGCGAGCGCCTGTTGCAGGCCGCCGCCGAGGCCGACTTCCTGCTCGTGCTGCTGCCCTACAACGCCCAGAACGCAAAGGCGATCGGCGAGGACGTGCTGCGGGCAATGAAGCCCTCAGCCTGCCTCATCAACGTCGCTCGCGGCGGCGTCGTCGACGAGGTGGCGCTGCTCAAGGCGCTCGATGAAGGGTGGATCGCAGGGGCCGGCCTCGACGTGTTCGTCGAAAGCCCGCTTCCCGCCTCCAGTCCATTCTGGGGCCGCAAGAACGTCTTCATAACACCGTTCGTCGGCGGGCAGAGCGATCAGTACGAGCAGAACATCATGGGCATCATCGAGCCCAACATGCGGGCGTTCCTCGCCGGCCGCTACGATGACATGGTCAACCGGGTGCCGCTCCCCAAAGGATAGCGCGCGCTCAGCGCTCGACGATGATCTCCGGGTAGGCGTGGATACGTTCCAGCTTGCCATCCTCTCCGAAGATGTAGTTGTCGCAGATCCACGACATGACGCCCTTGTTCACATAGCTCGGGTGAATGGCGAGGTTCATTCCTCTGGCGAACGCCATGGTCTCGTCCTGACGGATCAGCGGCCGCTCGACCATGTCGCAACCCTGGTTGTGGGCGAACAGGCGCTTCTCCTCGGGCCGGCCGTTACTGCGCATGAAGTCGCAATAGCTGGCGAACACCTCGGCGGCGGAGACGCCGGGACGGATCGCGTCGACGACGTGCCGGCGCGCCTCCAGCGTGAAGGCGAACTCGTCGGCGAGACGCGGCGGCACCTTGCCCAGCACGCAGGTACGGCCGATCTCGGTGTACTGGCCGCCAGGACCGTTGGTCTCGACGAGCAGGATGTACTGGTCGCCCTTCTGCAGTCGGCGGTTCTGGAAGTGACGCCCGCCAAGGCGAAGCGGCGTCTCGGCAGGCGCGGAGCAGCAGAGATAGATTCCCTGCTCGCTGCCGTTCCGCTGTGCGCTGAACTGGGCGATGGCGGCGACGTCGCTGTCGCGCATGCCGGGCTCGATCGCATCAAACGCGGCCTTCATCGCCTTGTCTTGGAGAGCCGCGGTCTGGCGGATCATTCCAAGCTCTTCCGTACTCTTCACCGCCCTGAACGTGTCGACGAGATCGGTCGCGTCGGTGAACGTGGCGCCGGGCAGCTCGGAGCGGATGTGGTCGATGTGGGAGACGGCAAACTGGTAAGGGCAGACGAGGCCGATCCTGCCTTTGGCATAGGGCTTCAGTGCGCGGAGCAGCAGCTCTGAATCGTACTTGAACGTGTAGGACGCGGTCGAGAAGCTCGGCGTGTTGAGCACCTGTTTGATGCCGCGATAGACACCGTTCCCCGGCGCAGGCTCCTCGATGCCGCCGAAGGGTCCCTGGCGGACGTACGTCATCAGGTCATTCCGCGGAAAGACGACGCTCACGGGATAGCCGTTGGTGGCAGGCAGGTCGGTCACGTACTTCACGTAGCCGCCCATGTGGTCGTTGTTGTTCTGCATGACGAGCACGTCGATGCCGGCCTCCGCCATCGCCGCACGCAGCCCCTTCCAACGGCGCTCGAGCTCGGCGTCCGAGACCGGATAGTTCAAGCGCTCTGCGGCACCGCCTGCCATGTCTGCTCTCCTGCCTTAGGTGTGCGTACGATAGCCATCCTCGGTGAAGCGGAACAGCCGCTGCACCCGCTGAAATCGCTTCGACAGCGGGTCGGTCACCCCCCAGCGGTCGGTGCGGCCAGGCGGCCATTTCCAGTCGTCCGGCCCTTGCGGGACGTGATCGTCGCCGACCTCGATGGTCTCGGCCGTGTACTCGATCGGGAACTCCTCGGGCCCCAAGAAGTAGGCGAACACATTGTTGCCCGGCCCGTGGCGGCCGACGCCCCACTCGATCGGATGCCCGTTGTCGCGCATGCGGCCCGCGCCGCGCATCACTGAGTCGAGGTCCGGCATCTCGAAGGCGACGTGGTTCAGAGTTGTAGGGCCCTTGGTGCCGATCACCAGGTTGTTGTGGGACTTATCGCAGCGGACGAAGCGGGCCATCACCGTCTCGTCGGAGAGACGGAAGCCCAGCACGTCGATCAGGAATTTGCACGTGCCGGCACCGTCAGCGGCATTGAGGTTGACGTGGGCGACCTTGCGCGGCCGGTCCGGCTTGTCCTCGCACGGCCCCGTGCGGTCCGCCACCTCGGCGACGATAGCGAAGTTGCGGCCCTCAGGGTCCTTGAAACCGAAGCCGTAGCCGCCGCCCGGCGCACGCCAAGCGCCCGGTGCCTCGACTGCGCCGACACCGGCGGCACGGACGGCGGCGTGGAGCTGCTCGACCTCGCCGCGGCCGGCCGTCTCGAGCACGATATTGATGATCGCGCGCTGCGGCGCTCTGCAAAGCGTCATGATGTGATGGCGCGCGCCGGTGCCGCGGAAGTATGCGCGGTCGGCTGTCCTTTCGACGAGGTCGAGATTCCACACCTC
>JBIOVC010000007.1:0-6034 GCA_044867545.1 Hyphomicrobiaceae bacterium
GACCAGCTCCTGGCCGAATCCGACTTCGTCTCGCTGCACTCGCCGCTCAACAGCCAGACGCGTCATCAGATCGGGGTGCGTGAGCTGTCGCTGATGAAGCCGACCGCCTTCCTGATCAACACCGCGCGTGGGGCGATCGTCGACGAGGGGGCGCTCGTGCGCGCGCTCGCGGAGCGCAGGATCGCCGGCGCCGGGCTCGACGTGTTCGAGCACGAGCCCGTCGTCAGTCCCGCCCTGCTCGAGATGCCGAACGTCGTCCTGGTGCCGCATCTCGGCAGTGCCACCGTGGAGGTGCGAGAAAGCATGGCGAACATCGTGGTGGACAACATCATTGCCATCCTCGACGGCAGGCGACCACCCAATTGTGTGAACCCCGAGGTATTCGCCGCGCTCTAGATCGGAATGCGGTGTGCCTAGGAGAGGAGCGTCCGGAGCGCAGCAATGACCAAGCCTCTAATCGCGGTGACTGACAGCGTGTTTCCCTCGCTCGATCCGGCGATGGCGGCGCTCGCGCGTATCGAGCCGGAGGTGCGCATCGCGAAAAGCGCGTCGGTTGACGACATTCTGGCGGTGGCGCGCGAAGCCGACGGCGTGCTCGTCACCTATGCCAAGCTGCCGGGCGACCTGTTGCGCCAGCTCAAGCGCTGCAAGGTCATCGGCCGCTTCGGCCTCGGCGTCGACAACATCGATCTTGCGGCGGCCAAGGAATGCGGCATCACCGTCACCTACGTGCCCGATTACTGCATGCACGAGGTCTCCGACCACGCAATGGCGCTGCTGCTGGCACTGGCGCGCAAGATCCCGCTCTCCGACAGGCTGGTGCAGTCGGGCCGGTGGGAGATGCCGGCCGTGGTCCCAATCAGCCGGCTTCACGGCCGCGTGCTGGGCCTCGTCGGTTTCGGCAACATCCCGCGCGCGCTCGCACCCAAGGCCAAGGCATTCGGACTGAAGGTCATCACCCACGATCCATACGTATCGGAGCAGGCGCTGAGCGCCACCGGGGTCGAGGCCGTGAGCTTCGACGACTTGCTGGCGCGCTCCGATTTCGTCTCGGTGCATGCTCCGCTTCTGCCGGCGACGCGGGGGCTCATCGATGCCGCGGCCTTTGCGAAGATGAAGCGTGGGGCGCTTCTCATCAACACCGCGCGCGGTCCGCTGATCGACGAGGGCGCGCTGGTGACGGCGCTCGACAGCGGCCAGCTCGGCGGCGCGGCGCTCGACGTCGTCGCGGTCGAGCCGCTGGCCAAGGATTCTCCGCTGCTCGGCCGCGATAACGTGATCCTGACGCCTCACACGGCGTTCTATTCGGTCGAAGCGCTGAACGAGCTGCAGACCAAGTGCGCAACCGACGTGGCACGAGTGCTGAGCGGCGAGAAGCCGGTCTATCCGGTCAAGATGTGAGGTGCCCAGATGCCGGCCTATTGGATCGCGCGGTGCAAGATCGATGATCCGGTCGAGTACAAGAAGTACACGGATCTCGTGCCCGCCATCATCGCCAAGTACGGCGGCAAGGTGCTGGCCCGTGGCGGCCGCTACCAGGTCATGGAAGGTAACGACCGCCACCATCGTTTCATCGTCATCGAGTTCCCTTCGCTGGAGCAGGCGACGAAATGCCATGCTTCCGCGGAGTACCAGGCCGCGGCGCGCTTCCGTCGCGCGCCCGGGGTCGGCGAGGTCGATCAGGTCGTGGTGGAATCGGGCGACGCAACGCCCGTGTAAGTCGGATCAGATGGCGAGCAGGCTCTTGGCGTTGCCGCCGCAGATCGCTGCCACGGTAGATGCGTCGAACGCGCTGTCCGCGACAAGACCGATCGGATCGTAATCGGCCATGTCGAAGGGGTAGTCGGTGCCCATCAGCACGTGGCCGGCGCCGAACACCCGCACCAGCTCCTCCAACTGATGCGGTGTGAACACGACAGTGTCGACATAGACGCGCTTCAAGTAGGTGGTCGGCGGCAGCGGCAGGTTCCCGCGGCAATCCGAGCGCGCCCCCCAGGCGTGGTCGATGCGGCCCGAGTAGGCTGCGAGATAGCCGCCGCCGTGCACGGCCAGAATCTTGAGTCTCGGGTGGCGCTCGAGCACGCCGTCGAAGATCAGGTAATGCAGCGCGATCGTGGTCTCCAGCGGATTGCCAATCACGTTGTTGAAGTAGAAGCGCTCGAGACGCCTGGCCTCGGTGAAGCCGTTGGGGTGAATGACGACGAGAGCGCCAAGCTCCTCGGCCTTCTTCCAGAACGGGGCGAAGGCCGGGTCCGACAGCTCGTTACCTGCAACGTTGGTCAGGATCTCGACGCCCTTGAAGCCTAGCTTGCCCATGCAGCGCTCGAGCTCGCGCGCCGCCTCGTTGCCGTCCGGCATCGGCACGGTGCAGAAGCCTTTGAGCCGGTCCGGCCGCTGCGCCACGAACTCGGCAATGCCGTCGTTGACGAGCCGCGCGGCCTCAACCGCAATATCGAGCGGCACCGTGTAGTAGCACTGCGGCGGCGGCGGCAGGATCAACTGCACGTCGAGGCCCATCGCGTCGAGGTCGGCGAGCCGCTGCTCGAGGCCCGAGCGGGCGCGAATGTCGGCCTCCTGCTTCTCGTTGAGCGCCTTGGTATCGGCCGCTGCGAAGTGGGCGAGCGGGATCGTTGTTGGATCGAGATGAGGGGCGACGAACTGGGCCGCTCGCGGCACGCCAACATGGGAATGGATGTCGATCGTCACGCTCTTGGGCCGCAGCTCGCGCCCCGGCTTGCCGTGCCGGCGCGCGGCCGTCGGCCCGTACTTGTTCCACTGCTCGGTCATTGGGACACTCCAAAGGCTCACTCAGAACACGCCCAGATGCTGGCGCAGATCGACGTCGTCGCGCTCGAGCGCGGCTGGCGTCGAGACGACCGCAACGCAACCGCTGTTGAGGATCACGATATCGTCGGCGATATCGAGCACAAGCTTCGGGTTCTGCTCGACCAGCACGATGGATAGGCCTCGCTCCTTGAGCTTGCGGATCGTTGCCATCACCTCGGCGACGAGCTGCGGCGCCAGGCCCTCGGAGGGCTCGTCCATCAGCAGCACGCGCGGGTTGGCCATCAGCGCCCGCCCAATTGCCAGCATCTGCTGCTCTCCGCCGGAGAGATGCGCGGCCAACTGGTGGCGCCGCTCCGCGAGCCTCGGGAACATAGCGAAGACGGACTCGACCTGCCATTGGCCCGGCCTGCCGTCGGCCTTGCGCGCGGCGACGATCAGGTTCTCTCGCACGGTGAGGCTCTTGAAGATGCGGCGCCCCTGGGGGACCAGCGCGACGCCGCGGGCGGCTCTCAGCTCCGGGGGCAGTCGCGTCACGTCGGCGCCAGACACCTCGACGCGGCCCGAGCGCGGCGGCAGGAGTCCGACCGTGACATTCATGCAGGTCGATTTTCCCGCGCCGTTGCGGCCGAGCAGCCCGAGCAGACGTCCTTCGCCCAGCGCGAAGGAGACCTTCTGCAGCACATGGCTGCCGCCGTAGTAGGCGTCGATGCTGTCGAGGGCGAGCGCGCTAGTGGCCAAGGTAGACCTCTCTGGTGCGCGGGTCGGCAACGACCTCCGATCGCGTTCCTTCCACGATGATCTCGCCGAAATGGAGCAGCGTGATCCGTTCGGCGAACGCGAGCCCGACGTCCATGTTGTGCTCGATCATGACGATGGTCACGTCGCGGGGAATGCCGCGCAGCAGCTCACGCACGTCGCGACGCTCATCGATCGACAGTCCGGCGAACGGCTCGTCGAGCAGCAGGACCTTCGGGCTCTGCGCCAACGCCATGGCGATCTCGACCCTCCTTCTCTCCCCGTAGGAGGTCTCGGCAAGCGGGCGATGTGCGATGTGGCCAAGACCCACGCGGTCGAGCGCAGCGTGCGCGCGCTGGGTAAGATCATGCTGTTTTTCGAGATCGGCCAGCGGGTTCCAGCGCAGCGGCGAGAGACCGAGCAGGGCAAGCATGACATTGCGCACGATGGTATCGCGCGGAAACAGCGTGATGATCTGGTAGGTGCGGGCCATGCCGAGATGCGTGCGCTTGCGGCTCGGCACGCGCGTGATATCGCGGCCGAACAGCGAGATCGACCCGGCGTCGGGGGCAAGCTCGCCGGTGATGAGGTTGAACAATGTCGTCTTGCCGGCGCCGTTGGGACCGATGATCAGCCGCCGCTCGCCGGGCTCGACCACCAAGCTGACATCGGCGGTGACGCGGAGCCCGCCGAACGACTTCTCCAGCGATTGGACAGCGAGCGCGCTCATCGGCTGTCCCCCACCGGGCGTGCCGGCAGACCGTTGAATCGCGCCTTCGCCGCCCGCCAGCCGGTGCGCCAGAGCCGAACCGTGCCGGGGATCAGGCCCTCCGGCATGAAGCTGATGATGAGCACGAAGATGACGCCGAGCACGAGATTCCAGCGTTCGACGTAGGCGCTCGCCACGTTCTTCATGATGACGACGATCGCGGCCCCTGCGATCGGGCCGAGCAGCGTCGCCGTGCCGCCGGAGATCACCATCAGCAATACCTCGGCCGAGCCCTGAAGTGCCGCGACCTGGGGTGAGATGAATTGGTTGTAATAGACGAACAGAAGCCCGGCGACGCCGGACCAGAAGCCGGAGAACATGAAGGCAAGGAATCGGATCAGCCAGACGTTGTAGCCCAATGCATTCATGCGCCGCGGCTGATCGCGGGTTCCGCACAGGCTGGCGCCAAACGGAGACCGCACGAAGACCACCATCGATACGACCGCGGCAAGGAATACGACCAGAGTTGCCAGGTAGAAGGCATCGGCGCTTGCCAGGCTGATGCCGAACGGGGCCGGCCGCGATGTGACATTGACGCCGTTGTCGCCGTTGGTGAGGTTCGCCCAGCGGTAGGCCACTCCCCACACAATCTGACCGAGCGCGAGCGTGATCATGAGGAAGCCGATGCCCGTCGAGCGCAGAGCGAGAACGCCGAATACGGCCGAAGCGAGCAAGGTGACGGCGAGGGCCGTCAGATCGGCAGCGAGATGGCCATATCCGGCATCGAGCAGCAGCGCTGCCGAATAGCCGGAAATGGCGAGCAGCCCGGCATGGCCGAGAGAGACGAGCCCGCCATAGCCGACCAATACGTTGAGGGCGAGCGCGAAGACGGCAAACAGCAGGATCTGGCTCGCGACATTGATGTAGTAGGAATTGCTGACCCACACTGGCAGCGTGACGAGGGCGACCAGGGCGACAGCGATCGCCATCCGCTGCGGGTTCGCCCACCTCACGGCAGCACCCTGCCGAACAGGCCTTGCGGGCGCAGCACCAGGACCAACAGCATCGGAAGGAACAGGATCACGTAGGCGAGGTCGGGAAACATCGCCTGGCCGAAATTGTAGAGAAAGCCGATCAGAAAGCTGCCGATCAGCGCACCGAGCAGGCTGCCGGAGCCGCCCAGGATCACCACGATCAGCGCGAGCGGAAGCATCTCGAAGTCGAGCCCCGGATAGACCGAGAGATAAGGCGCACCGAGCACGCCGGCGAAGCCGGCGAGCCCCGCGCCCAGCGCGAAGACGAGCGTGAAGAGTTGGGAAACCTTGATGCCGACGACGCGCGCGATCGGCGCATCGTCGACGCCTGCGCGGATCATCGCGCCGAGCCTGGTCCAGTCCACCATCAGCCAGAGCGCAATTGCAATCACCACGGCGACCGCGACGATCACCAGACGAAACAGCGGAAAGAACAGACCGCCCACCTGCAGTGCGCCGCGCAGGTGATCGGGCGTGGTCGGCTGCCACGGATCGCCGGTCCAGATCATCAGGCAGAGGTCGGCAATGACGAATGCGAGGCCGAGCGTGAGCAGCACCTGCGGCAGGATCTGCCCTTCCAGGCGACGCAGAAGCAGTCGCTCGATCAGCCCGCCGATCAGCGCCAGGGCGGCACCGCTCGCGAGCGCAGCGATCCAGAAATTGGTGCCTTGCCAGAGCAGGGTCACGCCGAGATAGGCGCCAAGCATGAAGAAGGCGCCGTGCATCAGGTTGGGGATGCGCATCAGCCCGAAGATCAGCGAGAAGCCGG
>JBIOVC010000008.1:0-8775 GCA_044867545.1 Hyphomicrobiaceae bacterium
CCATCATGGCGGGCCTGCTGCCGATCATGTGGAGCCACGGCACCGGCGCCGAGGTGATGCAGCGCATCGCCGTGCCGATGATCGGCGGCATGGTGTCGTCGACCCTGCTGACGCTGATCGTCATCCCCTCGATCTATGCAGTGGTGAAAGGGATCGCGATCCGCGCGCCGCGCTTGGCGCCTGCCCTCGGGCATTCCTGAAGCGCGGGTTGATGATGGCCCTGCCTAATCTTTGGGCAGTCGTCGCTGTAACCACAGGGCCTTCGCCTGCGAATGTAGAGGCAAGTAGCGAATGTCGACCGTCGAGGCCGAGCTGAAGAACCTGATGGTGGCCGGCCTCGACGGCGATGCGGCTGCCCATCGTTCCCTGCTCGAGCGGCTGAGCTGGCACCTGCGCGGCTACTACAAGGGCCGGCTTGCACGGATCGGGCGAAGTGCAACCGAGGCGGAGGACCTGGTGCAGGAGGCGTTGCTGGCGGTCCACACCCGGCGCCACACCTACGACCGCGGCGAGTTGCTTACGCCGTGGGTGCACGCCATCGCGCGCTACAAGCTCATCGACCACCTGCGCCGGACGCGGGCGTCGCTGGCCGACATGCCGATCGACGACGCCGCGGACATCATGGCGCAGGACGATCATGTCGGCGCGGAAAGCGCATACGATCTCGACCGGCTTCTCCGCCAGCTGCCGGACAAGATGCGGCGCGCAATTCAGTGCGTGAAGCTCGATGGATTGAGCGTGGCCGAGGCGGCGAGCCATTGCGGCATGTCGGAATCGGCCGTGAAGATCAGCGTGCATCGGGGGCTGCGGGCTTTGGCGGCCTCGATCGCACGGGAGGGGAAGGAATGAAGACGGACGACTTGATCGCGATGCTCGCCACGAACGTCGATCCTGTCGACCGCCGGCAGGTCGTGCGGATCGTGAGCGTCGCTATCCTGGTCGGCGGGGCGGCGGCGGTCGGTGCCGCGCTGTTCGCGCTCGGTGTCCGCGCCGACTTGTCGGAGCCGAGCGCCGTAGCCTACCTGCCGCTGAAGCTCGTCTTCACGCTGGGAACGCTCGTTCTGACGTCGATCGCGCTCACGAAGCTTGCCCGCCCGGGCGGGGAGCGGAGGACGCCGATTGCGCTGTTGGCGCTGCCGTTCCTGGTGATCATGCTATTGGCCGCGATCAATCTCGCAGCCGCGCCCAGCTCCCACTGGGAGAAGATGATCTTGGGAGAGCAATGGCTCGAGTGCCTGCTGTCCATCCCGATCATCGCCATCGTGCCATTCGCCGCGATCGTCTGGGCGCTGCGCCGGACGGCGCCTACCGACCTCGTGCGCACCGGTGCCGTCGCCGGCCTGGCGGCCGGCGCCGTGAGCGCGACCGGCTACGCGCTGCATTGCATGGACGACTCGCTGCCCTTCATCGCGCTCTGGTACGGCGGGACTATCGCGTTGTGCACGCTCGCCGGTGCGAAGCTCGGGCCGCGACTCCTGCGTTGGTGAGCGCGGCGGTCGGCGCGCTACGCAGGACAGAAGCAGCGGTTTGCGTCATGACAACAGCGACACCCATGTCGCCGCCGGAGTCGGGCCGACGCGACTTCCTTTACATCGCAACCGGCGCCGTCGCCGCGGTGGGCACCGCTGCCGCGATCTGGCCGCTGGTGTCACAGATGAATCCGGATGCCTCGACGATAGCTGCCGGCGCGCCTATCGAGCTCGACCTCTCCCCGATCGCCGAAGGCCAGGTGGTCAAGGTGTTCTGGCGCAGCAAGCCGGTCTTCGTCAGCCATCGGACCAAGAAGGAAATAGATGAAGCGCGCGCCGTCAATTGGCACGCCCTGCCCGATCCGCAGCCAGACGAAGTGCGTGTCAAAGAGGGCCACGATCAGTGGCTCGTCGTGATCGGAATTTGTACGCATCTCGGCTGCATCCCTTTACCCCACCAGGGCGATTACAACGGCTGGTTCTGCCCCTGCCACGGCTCGCAATACGACACCTCCGGTCGCGTGCGCCGGGGTCCTGCGCCCGCTAACTTGTACTTGCCACCGTACGCATTTCTTTCCGATACGAGGATACGGATCGGATGAGCTACGCCGTGCAGGTCCGGTGCGAAATCATCTGGAACCGGAAGATTGCCGCGCGGCCTTATTTTGTCCGAGTGCTCATGGGTTGCCGCGCTGCAATATGTACTTCACGTGGGCGTGATGACGTAACCGATCCGTCGATTGCTCCGAACTCATTACTGGAAGCGCGTGGCGCGCTTTCGGAACATAAAGGAGCAGAACGATGATCCGGGAACGCGTTCTCACAGTGTCGACGCTATTGGCGGTCGTGGTGCTGTCGGGCGCCGCGTATGCCGCCCCAAAAAATACGGACCAGAGCTACCGGCAGGCCGAACCTGACTGGTATCGCGCCCGCGCCATGCAACCAGGGGCGGCGCCTGCCCAAATCGCGCCCGAGGGGTACAGCGTCCAACAAAGATGCCGCTATCTGGGCGGACCGAAAAACTCCATCCCGCAGTGCTAGCCTTGATGTGTTCCACCGATCCGAATGGCACCGAACGATCGTCGGAACGCCCACGCTAATGAGCCCGTTCCGTTGGAACCGGGACATGCTCTAAAATCTTGTCCAATAGGAAGGGAGAATTTACATGAAGCTTTCACTCGCACTGTTGGCGGCGGCGATTGTCTTCGTTCTAGCGCCGGTACTTCGTGCGCAGGAGGCGCCCCCCGCAGCGCCCCCGCCACCCGGCATGTCGGACCAGGGTCCCATGATGGGCGGCGACATGAACGCGATGATGAAGATGATGGGGCAGATGAGCGGAATGATGGATCAATGCAGCCGCATGATGCAGAGCAGGAATGATCGTCCAGCCCCGAAGGGCCCTGATCAGCCGCCGAAGTGACGGCGAAGCGCTACGCGAGGCGGGTAATTCATGGGATTCTATCAGGAGCGCATCGTTCCGTGGCTCATCCATCTTTCGATGCGCCAGCGTATCCTCACGGCCTATCGCGGCCGCATCGTGTCGGCCGCGGCAGGCCGTGTGCTCGAGGTCGGCGTCGGTTCCGGGCTCAACTTCCCGTTCTATGGTGGGAGCGTGGAGTACGTCGTCGGCCTCGATCCATCGCCGAGACTGCTGGCGATGGCACGCGAGGCGGCGAATCGGACGAGGAAACCTCTTGAGCTCGTTGAAGGCACCGCTGAAGCCGTCCCGTTGGAGGACCACAGCGTCGATACGGTCGTGACGACGTGGACGCTGTGCAGCATCCCCGACGCCAGTCGGGCGTTGCACGAGATGCGGCGCGTGCTCAAGCCCGGTGGTCAGCTCCTGTTTGTCGAGCATGGTCGGGCGCCGGACTCGGGCGTGCGCTGGTGGCAGGATCGCCTCACTCCGACGTGGAAACGCATCGGCGGTGGTTGCCACCTGAACCGCGCCATCAAGGACTTGATAGAGAACGCCGGTTTTCGAATCGAGTGGCTGGACAACGGCTATATGCGAGGTCCGAAACCAATGACTTTCATGTACGAGGGCAGCGCGCGTCCGCGATAGCGGTGCTGCCCGGTCCGGAAACACGCCAACTGGCTTCACCAAATCCGCTGATTGCCGGGTCGATCAGGGAGTTTCGCCGATCGCAACAACCGGCGCATCGTGGGCATGGCACCGGGCGAGAGCTTCACGAGCGTGCTCATGCTTGTCGCGTTGCTAAGCCAATGCAGGTATCCAAAACAGCACGGCATTCAACATATACAGCCCCATCACGATCAGCGTCAGACCGCCCGCGATCTCGAATCCGCGCCGGTATCGGGCGAGGCCATTCAGGTTCTCGAGCCAACTCACGGCGAATGCGCCGACGGCAAGCGGCACGGCGCGGCCGAGAGCAAACGCGAAGAGCAGAATCACGCCGAGCGTGACCGAACCGACTCCGGCCGTCACGCCGAGCAATACGAGCAAGGTGGGCGTGCATACCGGGCACACAGCAATCGCGAACGGAACGCCCAGGAGAAACGCGCCCCAAGCGGCGGTCGGACGGCTTGCTCGGAAACCGAATGACGGTAGCGGGATGCGAACCCATCCGGCCCACGTCAGGCCGAGCACGATCAACAAAGGTCCGAGAAACAGTCCCCAACCCCTTCCCATGAGGCCCGCGACCCATTTTCCGCCCAATCCCGCAATGAGTCCAAGAACCACGTGGGTGAGGATCATGCCGAGGATGAACATGGCACCGAACAGCAGCGCTTGGCTCCTGTCGCGTCCTCTGGTCACATAGGCGAGCGATACCGGGATGGACGCCAGAGCCACCGGATTGAAGCTGAACAAAAGGCCGGCGAGAAATCCGAGCCCCGCGGCGGCAAAGCCCGCCTCCTCCACTGCCAGTCGCAGCGCTTCCGCATCCACTATTTGCGTCTCCTGTTTCGTTCGATGAGTGCATCGCGCAGTTGCACTACTGTCGGCATCGACGTGAAAACGAGCTCCCCGTCGACCACGATGGAGGGAAGCGTAATCACGCCGAGCCCGACCGCGTAGTCAATGTCGTCGAGGACATTCAATTCACGCCACTCGAGATCCTTCACGACGTCCTGCGCCGCCGTCCGTAGCTCGGCGTACGCGGCGACGCATTGGGAGCAACCCGGAGTATGGAAGATCTCGACTTTCATGAATCACCGTGTCAGCATCGAGATGTTGGCTCGCTCCCAAGCGGCGATGATGGTGCACTCCTTAACCGGATGCGCTTCGTTCGCACACTCGGCGATCATTTGGTCGAGCGCCTTGGCCATCGCCTTCATCGCGCGAATCTTGTGCGCGATCTGCAGCTTCTTCTCGACCGCTCGCGCGCGGACGTCGCCGCAACACGCCTTGTCGCGACCGCGCAAGACGAGCAGCTCGCGTATCTCGGCGAGCGTGAACCCGCAGCTCTGGGCGTGCTTGATGAAGCGGATGCGCCGGGCGGAGTCCGTATCATACAGCCGATAGCCGGCCGCGCTTCTCGCCGCGGGTTTGACCAGTCCCTCCTGCTCATAATAGCGCAGCGTGTCGTGGCCGACGTTCGTGAGGAATGCCAATTTGCCGATGGTGAACATGCAGCATCTCCGGCGCGTGGTCTGGACCCTGGAGTATACTCCAGGGTCAAGCTCGCCGTGAGCTGAGAAGCGCCCGGGGAGTCGAGACGAATGTCACCTCGAACTGAGTCACTATTGTTGACCGTATTACGCCGTGTGCGTCGCCGGTACGGTCACCATCGGGTGACCTACGCTGCGGATCGCGTCGAATAACAGCCGCGGGCTTCCCCATAGTGAGTTGAGGAAGATCGCCGTGACGCTCACCGCCATCGCCACCATCGCCCAGACCGGGTGGATCAAGCCGGTGGCCGCGAGGGGAATGCCGACCCCATTGAACAGGAAGGCGAGCGTGACATTCTGAACCATCTTGCGGTAGCTCCAGCGACTGATGTCGCGGGCCACCGGAAGCGCAGCCAAACGGTCCGACAGGATGATGATGTCGGCCGATTCGAAGGCGATGTCGGTGCCTCCGCCCATGGCGATGCCGACATCGGCCTGCATCAGGGCGGGGGCGTCATTGATGCCGTCCCCGACCATCGCAACCCGGGCACCGGCCTGAAGCCGTCGCACGATCGTCACCTTGTCCTGCGGCAACACGCCCGCGTGCACTGCGTCGATTCCGAGCTCGCCACCGATCCGCCGCGCGGCACGCTCGTTGTCGCCGGTGACCAAGCTCAGCTCGAGTCCCGCCTTGCGCAGTGCCGCCACGGTCGAGGCCGCGTCCGGCCGGAGCGCGTCACCCAAGGCCACCACGCCCAGAATCCGCCGATCCCGCGCGACCACGATTACGGTGCGTCCTGCCGTCTCGAGTGCTTCGATAGTCTCCCGAAGACGCGAGAGGTCGACGTTCTGGTCGACGAGGAACCGAGGGTTGCCGGCGAGAACCTCGCCGGTGCCGATCCTTGCGATCACCCCCTGGCCAGGGACTGCTTGGAAAGATGCAACGTCCGGAGGCGTTGCGCCGCGCTCGAAGGCTGCCGCAACCACGGCCTGAGCAAGCGGATGCTCCGATGACGCCTCGGCGGCTGCGGCAACGGCGAGAAGCTCCTGCTCGCTCACATCGATTGCGGCGATCTCGCGGACGACCGGTCGGCCCTCCGTGAGCGTACCGGTTTTATCGAGCACGATATGTCTCACCAACCGGAGGCCTTGGAACGCCTCGCCGGTCCGCATCAGGATGCCGCGGTCGGCGGCCCGGCCGGCACCGCGCACGATCGAGAGCGGCGCAGAGATGCCGATGGCGCAAGGATAACCCATCACCAGGACGCTCAGACCGGCAAAGACCGCGCGTTCCACATCGACATGCCCGCTGAGGAGCCAGGAGCCGACCAGCCAGCCCGCCAGTGCAAGCGCGGCGATCAGAAGAACGGCCGGCGTGTAGACGCGCAGCACGCGATCGACGAGATGGAGGATTCCGGGCTTCAGCGCCCGCGCGTCCTCGACATGGCGGATCACCTGGCTCAGGAAGCTGCCTTCCCCAATCGCCGCGATCGTCACCAGGAGCGTGCCGGTACCGTTGATCGAGCCGCCGATGACCGAATCGCCCACGGCCTTCTCGATGGGAAGCGGCTCGCCGGTCACCAGTGATTGATCGACGCCCGAACGGCCATCGATCACGGTGCCGTCGGCAGGGATGCGCTCACCGGGACGAATCCGTATCACATCGCCGACCGTCACCTGTTCGATCGGCAACTCCACCTCACGGGTGCCGCGCACGACGCGCGCGGTCTCAGGCTGCAGGTCCAGGAGCCGCTTGACCGCCTGGGAGCTCCGCGTCTTCACGATCAGCGAGAGCCACTCCGAGAAGATGTGGTAGGTGCCGACCATGACCGCGACGGCGAAGAACGGTGCGGTCGGATAGCCCGGCCGATCGAGCACGAGACCGAGGACGCCGCCGGCCATTCCCGCGAAGGCGCCGATCTCAAGGAGCACATGCTGGTTGAGAATGCCGCGGCGGAGAGCCTGAACGGCCATGCCGAGAATGTGCCTGGCCACACCGAAGACGAGGATCACGGCCAAGGCACCGGCGAGCCACGGCGCAGCGGAGGTCAGATGGCCCTGCAAGTTGAGATAGAGCAGCGTCAGCGCCATCAGTCCAAGGCCGCCGGCGCCGCCGGCCGCGATCCAAAATCCACTTGATCGCAGAACCAGAAAGACAAATCCGCCGAGGCTCAAGCAGACCAGGGCGGGCAGGAACCCGATCCAGCCGACGGTCGGATCCGCGATGATCGGGATGGCCGCGACGCTGAGAGCAACGGCGATGACGAAGCGCCTGCCCTCGCGCACGAGATCGCGTTCTTCCTCTTCGAACGCCCTCAACTTGCGGGGATCCGAGATGGTATAGCCGATGTCGCGCAACGTCTGGAGCAATTGGTCCGGGCGCGTCACGGCCGGATCGTACTCGACCAGCGCCTGCTCATGCGTAAGGCTCACCGCCACCCTGTCGACGCCGGGCAATCGACCGAGGGCTTTCTCGATGGTTCCGGTGCACAGCGAGCAATGCAATCCACCGATCCGGGCGCGAATCTTTTTGCGATTCGGCCTCGCCGATGGTTCCTCGCTCCACGGAGCGAACGCGGTCGCGATGTTCGTTGCATGCATCATTGAATCTCCGTGCGCCGGCCCCGCGTTGCGATGAAATTGGAATCAGCGAGGAACTTCGCCTGCCGAGTTGCGACCCACGACCCGAAATCCCGGCTTTTGGATCGCTTCGACGAGGCGTTGCTCCTGCACGGATCGTGGGTCGTACAGCACGCGCGCTTGCCGCTCCTCGAACGACACCGATGCCATCCGCACGCCGGGCTCCTTTTCGACGAGGCTCTTGATGGTGTCGGCGCAGGCGCCGCAGCTCATTCCCTCGATCTTGAATACGGCGGTCTTCATCAATGGCCATCTTCGTCTTCGGACGAGAAACCGAGCCAAGCCTAATCCTTGGAGGTAGCTCCGGGGTCAAGCACGTCGTAGGGCATGAGCGGGGCTGCTGCGCGGCAAATAGGCCCATTCACATCAGCGTGAGGGCCGTAACCACGCCGCGGGCCGTTCCGAACTCCTCGAAAGGCGGGCCAAGCGCGTAATCAACCGGCAGCTCGATGCAACGAGTGGCCGGCTGCTACGACAAGGGCATTCGTCGCCGGGAGAACAATGCCTCTGGCACGCAATCGCTCGAAATGCTATTTTTCTCCTATGTGGTCAGAGACTGCACGCTGGCTGTCTGTGCTCCTGCTCTCGGTGGCCCTCGCCACCGGGCTAACGGTGCGTGTAGTTCAGGCCGGCAACATGGACATGACGGCCGCTGCCATGGCCACCGACATGGCCACCGGCATGCCAATGCACGGCAAGTGCGATGGTTGCGCCGGCAATGAGAAGGCGATGGCACCGTCGGCCTGCTCCGCCTATTGCGGCAGCGTAATGGCATTGCCGGCGACAGTGGTGGCGCTCGATTCTCCTCCCGCCGACATTTTCGCGCCTGCCGTCAGGCCGGCCGCAACGGGCCACGCATTTCCCCCCGATCCTTACCCTCCTAGATCCGTCGTCCTGAGCTGAGGCGCGTCGCTTAAGCGACGGCGTCTCGGCGCGTGCGACGCGGAAGCGTCGCGCGCGAACCCGCGCTGAGTTGCGTGCGGCCCCCACCCGTACCGCAGCTCGTCCTTCCGGTTTTCAGGATGGCTGTTGATGCCTCTCACCAATCATCCGGCGATCAGTCGCCGTTCGCTCCTCGCCGGCGCGGCCAGTG
>JBIOVC010000009.1:0-4637 GCA_044867545.1 Hyphomicrobiaceae bacterium
CTGGAGAACCCCGGCAAGGTGCCGCTCGAGCTGATCGAGGTGCAGATCGGCACCTACCTCGGCGAGGACGACATCATCCGCAGCGACGATGTCTACAACCGCGCGCCGGAGGAGACGAAATAGCCGGCGCCGGTTAGAGCACTTGCCGATCGCACGGAATCACAACCGATTCCCCTCCCCCTGGCGGGGAGGGGCTAGGGGTGGGGGGCACCGGCAGGGGAAGGGTCGCGAGCGAAACTCCAGGCTCTTCACCCCACCCGGCGCCTCGCTCCGCTCGACGCCACCCTCCCCGTCAAGGGGAGGGAGAAGTGTCGAGCAAGCCGTTAGCCCCATCCAGGTGATGCTACGTGATCGGAAATGCCCTTGTGTGATGATCGAGAAATTCGCCAGTGCTCGCGGCTTCCCTCTGAGCGAATTTCTCGATCTGAATCACACTAGAAAACTCTATGATTCCAGTGTCCCTTATGATTCCGAAGTTCGCTGGTGCGGTTTCGGGCAAAGTGGGGCGAACTTCGGAATCGGACACTAGCGCATATCGTGTGAGAACGGACCGCGCAGCACGGTGGCTTTCCAGTCGGTGGCAGGCGTATAGGACGGTCTTGCCGGGCGCTTGGTCGCACCCGCCTTGCCGGCGGCAGGCGGCCTGGCCGCCGTGGCGTCAACGCTCGGCGCTGTGCCGGTATCGTCACCGAGGCTCTCGATCGCGGGAGGGGGCGCGGCCACGCCGTTGCCCTGGTCTTTGGCGATCAGTGGCTTGATCGCAGCGACATGGCCATCCGGGGAATGGTAAGGCTGCTTGGTGCGCAGGTGCACGATGCTGTAGCCGCGCTCCTTGAGCCCGCTGAGCACGACCGGCAGCGCCGCCACAGTCTGCGGCTTGATGTCGTGGAACAGCAGGATGCCGCCTCCGCGCGCCTCGATGCCCGCCAGCGCCGTCCGCGCCAGATACTGCGCATCGGTGATGAAGCTGTCGTTGGATACCACGTCGACCGTGAGCGTGCCGATGTCGCGCGACTGCAGGTAGGCGATCAGGGCCTGGTTGTCGGCGAGCCCCGGAAAGCGGAACAGTGGCGCGACCGGTCCGCCGGCCGCGAGCGCCACCGCCGCAAACCCGTGCTCGATTTCATCCCGGGCGACGTCGACCGGGGCATCCCGAAGCCTCAAATGCGACCAGGTGTGCGAGCCGAGCGTGTGCCCGCGCGCCGCCACCTCCTTGACGATTGCCGGATGGGCGACCGCCATGCGCCCGACCGGGAAGAACGTTGCCTTGATGCAGAACCGGTCGAGGACATCGAGGATCGGCCGCGTCACCCCCGGCATCGGGCCGTCATCGAACGTCAGCACGACCTCCTTCCGCCGCAGGAAGCTCGCCTCCTTTTCAAGGCGCGTGACGCTGCCGAACAGCGGCCCGCCTCTGGTGTCGATCTCGACGATGCGCGACACGCCGAGCGCCGACGCAGGGTCGGGGCAGCGTTGCGCGACAGCCGGTGTCGCGACCAGCACGCCGAGCAGCGTCCATGACAGGGCGGCAGCAAGCCTGCGCATCTGAGGTCCCCGGCCTCGCTTGCCGGGCGACCGCACGCACGTCCTCGAGGAGGCGCTGACGCTTCAGGTGCCGGAGCAGAGACTTGAGGTCCCTACTCTGGACGCGACTATGGCGAAATTGGGCTGCCCCGGGGGCTGCGGCACGCGGGATCGGCTCTATCGCCGGAACACCCGGTCCATCCAGGACTCGTCCCCGCCTCCCTTCGAGGGAGCGCCGCCACCCTGCAGGATGGGCCAGACCAGCGAGCGCTGTGCGAAGGGACTACCGGCAGACACCGAGGAGCTGCGGGTGAGCTCCTTTGCCGCGGTGGCGTTGTACTCGACGACCGTCATCGCGTCGCTCTTCGGCATCAGGTGGACGACCTTGAAGCCGCGGGCCTTGAGATCATCGAGCAGGCGCTTCAGCCCGCGCGCTGTCGACGGCTGAATGTCGTGAAAGAGGACGACGCCCTTGCCCTTGGCCGAGAGCGCGTTCATGACGTTCCTGTAGACGATCTCTCCGCTCGGCGTCCGGTAGTCGTAGGAATCGATATCGATCGAGAAGGTGGCGATGCCGCGCGATTCCAGATGCGCGAGCAGCCCCTTGGTGTCGGCAAGATAGGGAAATCGAAAGAACGGCGCGACCGGCTTGCCGAGCGCCCTCTCGACCGCGCTCATCCCGAGCTCGATCTGGGACTGGGCGCGATCCGGCGACAGCGTGTGGAGATTCGCGTGCGACCAGGTGTGCGTGCCGATCGTGTGCCCGCGCCGCGCCACTTCGCGCACCATCTCCGGGTCGGCGATCGCCATCCGGCCGACCATGAAGAATGTCGCCTTTGTGCAGTGAGCGGAGAGCGCTTCGAGCACGGACTTCGTGTGGGCGCGCAGCGGACCGTCGTCGAAGGTCAACACCACTTCCTTTTCCTTGAGGAAGTCGTGGCCGCGGTACTGCATCAGGCCGAAGCGGGGACCGGAGCTGGTGTCGACCTCGACGACGCGTGATACGCCGATTGCGCCCCGGCAGTCGTCGGGCCCCCCCTGCCCGAGCGCTGCGACGGCGGCCAACAGCAGGCCAGCAAACACCATAGCGCCAGCGATCACCGAGCGCATCGAATTCTCCGAGGATGTGGCTGGACGCTGTTTCCGAGGCGCTTTGACACGCCCTCCCCCATTCGCGATCCTCCCAAATCGCTTGGCGCGGACCTTACGAACACGGACGATCGATGGCAACGCGGTTCGCTGTCGCCCCTTTCCGCGCCGGACCGACCGTGTCCCAAAGTCTGCACTTGACTTCGCGGACCGCGGCGCAAGTGTGCGCCGCGACGCGGGCGAGCGGTTCTGACGCCCTGGAATCCGGCCAGCCACTTGAGGTCACCGTGCATGCCTGAGGCGGACGATAGGCACCCTGCAGCATCGCCGGATGCGGTGCTGAGCGACGAGCTCGTCGGCGCCGTTGCCGAGGCGCTCGCCGCAGCCGATTCGGCCCGCGTGCGCTCCCTCGTCGCAGGGCTGCGCGCGCCCGACCTCGCCGACCTGATCGAGCTCTTGGAGCCGGACGCCCGTGTCGAGCTGATCCAGGCGCTGGGGCCGAGTTTCGACTACGAGGCCCTGTCCGAGCTCGACCCCGCCGTCCGCGACCAGCTTTCCGAAGCCCTGCCGAACGAGCTGCTGGCCAAGGCCGTCACCGAGCTCGAGACCGACGATGCGGCCTATGTGCTCGAGAGCCTCGAGCCGGCCGACAAGGCCGAGATCCTGGCGCAGCTCCCGACCGGCGAGCGCGCGGCGATCGAGCGCGCCCTCGAGTACCCCGAGCACACCGCCGGCCGCCTGATGCGGTCGGAGCTGGTGGCGGTCGCCCCGTTCTGGACGGTCGGACAGGTGATCGACTACATGCGCGAGACCGAGGAGTTGCCGGATCGGTTCTCCGAGATCTTCGTGGTCGACCCGGCCTTCAAGGTGCTGGGCTCGGTCGACCTATCCCGCCTGCTCCGCACCAAGCGGCACGTGCGGGTCGAGGACATCATGGACCCCGACCGCCACGTCGTGCTGGCGACCGCCGACCAGGAGGACGTGGCGCGCGAGTTCGAGCGCTACGACCTGATGTCGGCGCCGGTGGTCGACGACAACCAGCGGCTTGTCGGCGTCATCACCGTCGACGACGTGGTCGAGGTGATCAAGGACGAGGCCGAGGAGGACATCAAGGCGATGGCCGGGATCGGCGATGAATCGGTGAGCGATAGCGTCGCCGAGATCGCCCGCAGCCGGATACCGTGGTTGGTCGTCAACCTCGGCACCGCCGTGCTCGCCTCCTCGGTGATCAAGCTGTTCGACGCCACCATCGAGCAGATGGTGGCGCTCGCCGTGCTGATGCCGATCGTCGCCTCGGTCGGAGGCAACGCCGGCAATCAGACCATGACGGTCACCGTCCGCGCGCTTGCCACCCAGCGCTTGGGCCAGGTCAACGCTCCGCGGGTCGTCACCCGCGAGGCGATCGTGGGCCTCATCAACGGCCTTGTCATGTCGCTGATCATGGCGACCGTGGTCCTGATATGGTTCGGCTCGGGCTACCTGGGCCTCGTCATCGCCGCGGCGATGATCGTCAACCTGGTGGCGGCTGCCCTCGCCGGCATCCTCGTCCCCCTCGCCTTCGACGCGCTCGACCTCGACCCGGCGCCCGCGGCCGGTGTATTCGTGACCACCATCACCGATGTCGTCGGCTTCTTCGCCTTTCTCGGACTGGCGACGCTCTGGCTGATGTAGGCAGGCGCAGGGAGGAGAGCGCGAATGACGGTCGAGATCCGCCGGCTGGCCGAGCGCGACAGAGACGCGTGGCGCAGGCTCTTTGCCGCCTACATCGAGTTCTACAAGGCCAAGGTCCCGGACGAGGTGATCGACCTCACTTGGCAACGGATGATGGCCGCCGAAAGCGACTTCCACATCGGGCTGGTCGCTGTCGACGATGAGGACCGGCCGGTCGGCCTAGCCCACGTCCTGTTCCACCGCTCGACCTGGTCGCCGACCTGGTACTGCTATCTCGAGGACCTCTTCGTCGACCCCGAGATTCGCGGCAAGGGCATCGGCCGGGCGCTGATCGAGGCGACCTACCGCGAGGC
>JBIOVC010000010.1:0-8207 GCA_044867545.1 Hyphomicrobiaceae bacterium
CGTCGCATCCGAGATAGCCGCAGGCTAGGCGGCAGGGCTCCCCGTTGCCGCCTACGTTCCACACGAATGGCAGCGGCCGGTCCGTGGGGCGGTAGTAGGCGCTCAAGTCCGGCGTCGCCCGCTGGCCGGGCTCGCTCGCCATCACATGATGGTCGCCGCGCGGGAAGATCACCGCATCTCCGGCCTCCATGCGCACCGCGGACCGCTGTTCCCCGGCAAGCTCCGCCCAGCACTGGCCGTCGAGCAGGATGTGGAAGGCGATGAGATGCTCAGACTCGGGCATGACGTGGGCGCAGATGCGCGAGGTCTCAGGCGTCTCCGCTGTCCAGGGCGCACGGGCACGAAAGTCGAAATAGACGGCGCCGGTCAGCCGAACGGCGCGCAGGACGTCGGATAGAACATCCACTTTCGAGCTCCCCGAAGCCGGACGGCCGGTCAATTCTGCCGGATGGGCGATCAAGTCCTTGGACGACCGGTCAAGACTTGACGAATGGCGATCATAGTGCCTTGCGGCGGTGCGATCTACGTTCCCGCCTCGGTCAGAGCCGGGGGCCCGACCGGCCGCCGGCCCAATGGAGGTACGTCCCATGCTCGACACCCAGGATATTGTGGCCTTCAAGGCGAAATTTCGCGGCGATCTCCTGATGCCGGCGGACGCCGGCTACGAGGAGGCACGCACCCTCTACAACGGCATGATCGACAAGCGGCCAGGCCTGATTGCGCGCTGTAGCAACGTTGCCGATGTGATGGCCGCGGTCAGTTTCGGCCGTGACAGGGGCCTGCTCGTCGCCGTTCGCGGCGGCGGCCACAACGGCCCGGGCCTGGGCTCGTGCGACGGGGGGCTCGTCATCGACCTGTCGCGCATGAAGGGGGTCCGCGTCGATCCCGGCGCCCGCACGGTGCGCGTGGAGCCTGGCTGCACGCAGGGCGACATGGACCATGCCACCCACCCCTTCGGGCTGGCGGTGCCGGCGGGCATCGTGGCTTCGACCGGCGTCGCAGGTCTGACGCTCGGCGGCGGCCACGGCTATCTGTCGAGAGCGCACGGTCTCACCATCGACAACCTGATCGAGGCGGACGTGGTGCTGGCGGACGGCCGGCTAGTGACCGCGAGCGAGCGGCAGAACACCGACCTGTTCTGGGCGCTGCGCGGCGG
Source organism: Hyphomicrobiaceae bacterium (assembly GCA_044867545.1). GTDB lineage: Bacteria > Pseudomonadota > Alphaproteobacteria > Rhizobiales > Hyphomicrobiaceae > DATLZB01. The sequence goes on from JBIOVC010000010.1 coordinate 1,157, forward strand.
CGGCGGCAACTTCGGCATCGTCACCAGCTTCCTCTACCGGGCCCATCCGGTGACCACCGTGTATGCCGGTCCGATCTTCTGGGACATCGCCCATGCCAAGCAGGTGATGAAGTTCTATCGCGACTTCCTGCCCAAGGCGCCGGAGGCGCTGTGCCCGTTCATCGGTCTGAAGACGGTGCCGTCGACCGCGCCGTTCCCGGAGGAGCTCTGGGGCAAGCGCATCATCGCCATGATCTCCTGCTTCAACGGGCCGGCGGCTGCCGGTGAGAAGGCGATGCGCCCGGTGCGCGAGGCTCTCCCCAAGCCGCTGCTCGACGGCATGGCGGAGATGCCGTTCCCGATGCTCCAGAGCCTGTTCGACCCGCTCCTGCCCAAGGGCATGCAGTGGTACTGGAAGGGCGACTTCGTGAAGGAGCTCTCCGATCTTGCCATCGACGTGCACATCGAGCACGCCATGCGCTCGCCGAGCGAGCTTTCCCTCATGCACCTCTACCCGATCGACGGCGCGGTGCGCCGCGTGCGGTCTCAGGATGCGGCGTGGTCCTGCCGCGATGCGACCTGGTCGATGGTGATCTGCGGCATCGACCCGGACCCCGCCAAGGCCGACGCGCTGAAGAGCTGGGGCCGGTCCTACTGGCAGGCGGTGCACCTGCACAACATGCGCGGCGCCTACGTGAACTTTCTGATGGACGATGAGAGCGACGAGCGCATCGAGGCGACCTACGGCCCCAACTTCAAGAGGCTCGGCGAAGTGAAGAAGAAGTACGATCCGACGAACCTGTTCCGGGTCAACCAGAACATCCGCCCGGCGGCTTGAAACCCAAGCCCTTCGACTGAAGGAACGGCAGAGCGCGATCCGGAGCGGCCCCGACGTGGCCGCTCCGGATAGTTTTACCTGGCCGCCCACAGGACGGGCAACCTATCCCTTTGCTTTCATGTGAATAATCGGCTCGCAAAAGTCCGTCATGACAGTTGAATGACAATTTGATGACAGTCAGATGCATGCCGGTTAACGTCGCCTCCTGAGCGTTCGAGCGCGTCGCGGTGCGCCCAGTCCATCGCCGCCATGCGCCGACGACGCGACAGCCGCTGTCGCGACCGGGAGCCCGCTGCGAGCCCTGCTCAACGACCTGCGGCGCTGTCGATGGGGGGGAGGATTGCGCGATGGCGCGGATCGCTTTCAGTCAGCCTGCGGTGCGGACCGCGCCCGTGGACGCGTTCGCCTGGACACTGCTGGTGCTGCTCCCACTATCCTATCTGTGGCTGTGGCAGCTGGGGGACGAGCGCGCCCCGCGCCTTGCCGCGGAGGACGGCCCCATCGAGAACTTGGGGGCACTCTTCTTTCTCCTGGCCGCGCTCACGCTTCTCTACACCTATGTCGGCTCGCTCACCCGGCGCCACCAGGTGTTCGGGCTGAGCATGCGGGGCGACATCTATCTCCTCCTGTTGGCGCTTTTTTTCGTGCTCTGCTTCGGTGAGGAGATCAGCTGGGGACAGCGCATATTCGGCTGGGAAAGCGGCGACTGGTGGCAATCGAATAACGCCCAGAAGGAGACCAACCTACACAACTTGTGGGCCTTCCAGGTCCGCAGTCCAGACGTATCCGAGAAATCGTTTCTCGGTCGGTTCCTCAACGCCAACTTTGTCTTATCGCTGTTCTGGCTCTTGTATTGCGTCTGCCTGCCGCTGGCCTGGCGCCTGTCCAAGTGGGCGCGCGGGCTCGTCGAGTTCGCTGGGGTGCCAGTGCCGCCGCTCATCGTCGGTGCGGTCTTTGTCGTCAGCTACGTGGCGTTCCGGGGAGTGGTCTCCTTCGGCGATCTGGACCGCAGCATGGTGAGCGCCCTCGACGAGCTCAAGGAGGCAACCTACGGCATCGTCTTCTTCGTCCTGGCGCTCTACTTTGGCGCGATGGCGCGCCGCCAGGCTCTGGCGTCCTGAGGCATGGTCGTCCTGGCGTCACACCGCTCGGCAGCATCGCCTTGAGCCGAGCATCGCCGGAGCGGCCCGCTCGTGGCCGCTGCATCGAGCGAGCGCCGAACGGCTACGAACGCGGCATCCAACCCTGAGACCGGCAGAGCCCAAATCCACGGCACGGAATTGCCGGCGATTTGCGCTCGGCAAGCCTATACCTCCCGGCTATGTCTTTCGCATCTCTTGGAATTGGCCTTGAGCCCGGCTTGGTGTCAGTTTTTCGACAGCAGCGGCGCTAGATCGCTGCGATGGGAGGAACCACGTGAGACTGCGCGACCTGGAGGTGTTCAACGCCTTGATGAAGGCGGGAACCACCGTTGCCGCGGCAGAGCTGCTGTCCATCTCCCAGCCGTCGGTCAGCAAGGCGCTGAAGCATCTGGAAGCCGGTGTGGGCGTTCCTCTGTTCGAGCGCATCGGCGGCCGCCTGCGTGCGACCCCGGAGGCACGGCGCCTCTACGGCCATGTCCGCGGCGTCTTCGCCCGTCTCGATACGGTCGACCGCATCTCGCAGGACATCCGCGACTGCCGGAACGAGGCGGTCTCGGTCGCGTCGGGCCCGCTGCTCGGGAACTCGCTGCTTGCCAGATCGGTCGCGCGGTTCCAGGCCCGCTATCCGGACGTCCAGGTGATCTTCCGATCCGTCGGCCGGCGCGACACTTGCCGGCGGGTGGCCGACGGCGAGGCGGATTTCGGCCTCCTCTATTCGCCGTCGGATCGTGCCGGGGTCGAGATCGAGACACTGATGTCGGTCGACCTCGTCTGCGTGCTCCCGGCCGACCACGCGCTGGCCCGGCAGTCGGTGGTGACGCTCGAGGACCTCACCCCTTTCCCGCTGATCTCCTATCGGCCGGGAACGCCGATCGGCGCGCAGGTCGCGGCTGCATTTCGCGCCGAGGGGATCGAGAAATCGGTCGATCTGCAGACCAGCCTGTCGTCATCCGCCTGCGTCCTGGTCGCCGAGGGCGCGGGCGTCGCACTGACTGACCCGCTGGCATTCTTGATGACCGATTTTCCGGGTTTGACCGTGCGGCGGATCAAGCCGCGTACCGCCATCAAGATCCAGCTTGCTGTTCCTTCCGATCATCCGGTCTCGACTCTGGCGACGCGCCTGATCCGCGAGGTCCGTCAGGTCGCAGTCGAGATGTCGAGGCGCATGGATCGGCTCGCGGACCCGGTCTCCGCCGGTATCGGTCGGCTCGAGACGGCCGGCAAGCACGTCAATGGGCGCGCGGCGGCCAGCACGCGCCGCGCCAAGGTACAGGTGAAGCATCAATCGGTCTCGTCCAGTCAAGCATCCAGAATGGGAGGAGTAAGATGATAAGAACGAAAGTCGGTCTGCTTGCACTCGCGTGCGGTGCAGTGGCGCTGATGACGGGTCAAAGCTACGCGCAGGCGCCCGGATACCCGCCCTATCCGCACAAGACGGTGACGCTGATCACCAGCTCCGGGCCGGGCGGCGGCGGCGACATCTTCCTGCGCCAGCTCACCAAGGTGCTCGGGCCCAAGTGGGGCATCAACTTCGTGGTCGAAAGCGTCGCCGGTAGCGGCGGCGTCAAGGCCATGCAACGCATCCAGGATTCGCCGGCGGATGGCACGATCCTCTATGGCGTGTCGACCCAGCACATTCTCGTGTCGATCCTGAGCAAGACGCCCGTGAGCTACACCGACATGCTCCCGGTCGTGAACGTCATCTACGACGCGCCGGTGCTCTATGTGCCGGCCACCTCGCCGCACAAGACGCTCAAGGATCTGCTGACCTGGATCAAGGCCAACCCCGGCAAGTTCAAGTGGGGCGTAGGCTCGGCCGCCTCCGGCGACCGCATGACGGCCGAGGTGATCAAGAAGACGCAAGGGCTCGACTTCATCATCGCTACCCATGACAGCGGTGGCACGCAGCTCGTTGCCGTGCTTGGCGGCTCGGTCGAGCTCGGCACCGGCGACGCCCAGGAGGTGCAGCCGCACGTCAAGTCCGGCAAGCTCAGGATCCTTGCCGCTCTCACTGATCAGCGCCTGCCGAATTATCCGGATGTGGCAACCGCCAAGGAGCAGGGTGTCCAGACCAACGAGACCCGGTTCCGCGGCCTGGTCGGCCACAAGAAGCTGCCGCCCGACATCATCGCCGCGTGGGAGAAGGCCATCGCACTGGTCGTCAAGGACCCCGAGTACGCGGCCGTCATCAAGACCAACGACATGATCGCCGCGCCGCTGCCGTCGAAGGAGTTCGACCGGGTGACCAACGAGCTTGCGGACCGCACGCGCAAGGTCTTCACCGAGCTCGGGATAATCAAATAGCGGCCGAGGGGGCGCGCCGAGGAGGAAGCTCATGGGCAGGGATCTGGCGGCAGGGGTCGTGCTGCTTGCCGGCAGCGTCGGCTATTACTGGATGGCCTCCGAGCTGCCGACCAGCCTGATCGACACCACCATCAGCTCCTCGGCGATGCCCAAGCTGCTCGCCATCAGTTGCGGGCTGCTCTCGAGCGTCCTCATCGTGCAGGGACTGCTCGCCAGGCGGGCAGCGCATCCCGCCCAGACTGCGACTGGGATTCCGCCGAAGGAGGCCACCCTCAATCATTGGCGTACCGCCGGCCTCTTCCTCATTCTTGTGGGCTACGTAGCGGTCCTGCCGTACGCGGGCTACGCATTCTCGATCGCGGTGCTTCTCTTTGTCGTGGCGTGGTACCGGGGCGGAACCTTCTCGCTTCACACGCTTGCATTTGCCGTCGTCGGCGCGGCCGTCTTCTATGTGCTCTTCGTCGTGCTGCTGAACGTAAGAATGCCGGCCGGCACTTGGCCGGCATTCCTCTCATAGCGGGAGCCTAATGTGATGATCGAGGAATCGGGACACTAGAGCCCGGCCGGACCATTGACCAACGATGCAAGAGCTCCAGTACGCGATCGCAGCTTTCCTTTCGGTGCCCGTGATAGCCGTGGCATTCGTCGGCGTGTTCTGGGGCATCCTCAGCGGCGCGATACCGGGCATATCGACGTCGATCGCGATGGCGCTCGTCATCCCGTTCACCTACGACATGCAGCCGCTGACCGCGATGGTGCTGCTGTGCGGCGTCTATGCAGGCTCCGAGTACGGCGGCTCAATTCCGGCCATCCTGATCGGCACGCCGCCTGGAGCCGGAGCCGCCGTCACGGTCCTCGACGGCCACCCAATGCATCTGCAGGGCCGCGGTGGGGAAGCGCTCGGGTTGTCCCTCGTGGGCGGGACGATCGGCGGCCTCGTCGGCCTGATTCTGCTCACCACCATGACCGAGCCGCTGGCGCGGGTCGCTCTCCTGTTCCATGCGCCGGGCTATTTTGCCCTCGGCGTGCTCGGCATCAGCGTCATCGCCTCGGTCTCGTCCGGCGCGGTCGTCAAAGGGCTGATCTCGGGCATCCTCGGCATCGTGATCTCGACGGTCGGCATCGACACGGTATCGGGCCTCAACCGCTTCTCCTTCGACCGCCCGGAGCTCATCGACGGCATCTCGGTCATCGTCGTCATGATGGGCATGTTCGCGGTGAGCGAGATGCTGATGCAGGCGGCGACCGGGTATCGGCCGGCGAAGATCGAAGGTTCCAGCATGCGCATCAAGCTGCCGAGCCTGAAGAAGCTCTGGCAGTTGCGCGTGCCCCAGGCGATCGCGCTCGTGCTCGGCACGATCGAGGGCCTGACGCCCGGCGGAGGCGGCTCGATCGCCGCGTTCATGTCCTACAACGAGGCCAAACGCTGGTCGAAGACGCCGGAGAAGTTCGGCAAGGGGTCCGAGGAAGGCGTCATTGCGCCGGAGGCGGCGAACAACGTCGTCGCCTCGACGGCCTTGATACCGACGTTGAGCTTCGGAATCCCGGGCTCCAATGCCGCCGCCATCCTGCTCGCCGCTCTCATCATCCACGGCCTGCAACCAGGCCCGCAGCTCTTCATCAATCGCCCCGACGTGGTCTACGGGCTCTTCGGCGGGCTGTTCCTCGTCAACTTCGCGATGCTCATCGTCGGCATGCTGCTGCTCACGCCGGCGATCTGGCTCGTCAACCGCCCGCAGCACTACCTGGCCGCCGCCATCTTCGGTGTGATCTTCTCCGGAATGTATTCCGCACTCGGAAGCATCTTCGATCTTGGCCTCATGCTGTTCTTCGGCGTCTGCGGCTATCTCCTGCGCATTTGCGGCTTCCCGATCCTGCCGCTCGTGCTGGGGCTCGTGCTCGGCAGCATGATCGAGCGCAACTATCGCCGCTCAGTGGAGCTCAGCTACGGCGACCACTGGATCTTCGTCACCGACCCGATTGCCGCCACCCTGCTCGGGCTGGCGCTCCTGCTCATCCTCTATTCGCTGTTCACTGAATTGAGGCGGCCGCGCGAGGCCGTCCCGAGCGGCGGAGAGTAACGAGCAACCTGCGAGGTCCCACCAGGCCAGCCGCATTCAACCGCAAAGGAGCATTCAATGAGCATTCGCGACAGGATTGGCGTGGATCTGGGCGTGCGCAGCAAGATCGAGGACGGCATCGCGAAAGCGATCGAGCACGGCGTCAAGTACCTCGACATCAAGATCGATATCCCGCCGAACAACGTCGAGTCGCTGACCGACGAGCGCGTCAGCGGCATTCGCAGGCAGTGCGAGCAGCACGGTATAAAGCTCGGTGTGCACACCTCCTCCGCCGTCAACGTCGCCGAGGTCGCGCCCCACGTGCGCGACGGCGTCGACCGCTACCTCTGGGGACACATGGACGCCTGCAAGCGGGTCGGTGGCAGCTGGATGGTCGTGCATGCCGGCTACCACTTCACCAAGGACATCAAGATGCGCATGGAGACCGGCCTCGAGCGGCTGAAGCGCATGAGCGAGTACGCCGAGAAGATCGATCTGACGCTGCTGCTCGAGAACATGAACTGGGAGCCCGACGACGCCGAGGTCCACTATCTCGCTCACAACGTCGAGGAGTGCCACTATTACTTCGACAGTCTCAAGTCACCGAAGCTCAGGTGGTCGTTCACCGTCAATCACGCCCACCTCGTGCCGGAAGGGATCGACGGCTTCCTCGATGCCCTCGACATCGGCCGCTGCGGCGAGGTCCGCATCGCCGACTGTTTCGGCGA
>JBIOVC010000011.1:0-7425 GCA_044867545.1 Hyphomicrobiaceae bacterium
GGCGAATTGTAGGCGGAGTTCTAGAGCGACGCCACCCGATCGGACGTGCTAGTTGCGTCTGCTCCGAAGAGGAACGAGCGTCACCGGCGACAGCGGCGAGAGATAACCCATGGATGCCACCTCCGACGCGAGAGCGAGCTGGCGCAGGATTCCGGCCGGCGTCTGGATCCTTGGATGCGTGTCCATGCTGATGGACGTCTCTTCCGAGATGATCCACGCGCTACTCCCGATCTATCTGGTGACCGTGCTCGGCGCCTCCGCGCTCACCGTCGGCGTCATCGAGGGGATCGCCGAGGCGACCGCCCTCATCACCAAGATCTTCTCCGGCGCCCTCAGCGACTGGCTCGGCAAGCGCAAGATGCTTGCTGCAGTGGGCTACGGCCTCGCGGCATTCACCAAGCCGATCTTCCCGCTCGCGCCGACCATCGGCTGGCTGGTGGCGGCGCGCTTCATCGATCGCATAGGCAAGGGCATCCGCGGCGCACCCCGCGATGCGCTGGTGGCCGATCTCACCCCGGAGGAATTGCGCGGCGCGAGCTTCGGGCTCAGGCAGTCCCTCGATACGGTCGGCGCCTTTCTCGGACCGCTGCTCGCCATCGCCCTCATGCTGCTGACGGTGAACAACTTCACGCTCGTGTTCTGGGTTGCGGTGGTGCCGGCATTCTTGTCGCTGTTTCTGATCCTGTTCGCGGTCAACGAGCCCGAGCGGCCGGCCGGACTGCGACGGGTCAAGAACCCGATCAGCCGGGCGGAGCTGGGCCTGCTCGGCAGCGCCTATTGGTGGGTCGTCGCCGTCGCCACCGTGTTCACGCTGGCGCGCTTCAGCGAAGCCTTCCTGCTCTTGAAGGCGCAATCGGTCGGTCTGGCGATTGCGCTGGTCCCGGCCGTGCTCGTGCTGATGAACGTCGCCTATGCGCTGAGCGCCTACCCCGCCGGCGTGCTGTCCGACCGGATCGACCGCAGCACGGTCCTGATTGCCGGTCTCATCCTTCTCGTCGTCGCCGATGTCGTCCTCGCGCTGTCGCCGGACATCTGGGGCGTAGCTATCGGCATCATCGCGTGGGGACTGCACATGGGCCTGACCCAAGGCCTGCTCGCCGCGTTCGTCGCCGACACCGCGCCGCCGGAGTTGCGCGGAACGGCATACGGGGTTTTCAACCTCGCCAGCGGCATAGCGATCCTGGCGGCCAGCATCATTGCCGGCGCGCTCTAGGACTGGACCGGCCCGACGGGCACCTTCCTGACGGGAGCCGCCTTCGCCGCGTTGTCCGTTGTCGGCCTCCTCCTGATCCGCGACCGCCTGCCGAGGAACGCGGCGGGCGCTCGGATCGCATCGTGACAACGACGAGCGGCACCATCACGTCAGTCCGCGCTACCTCTACCAGCATGCAAACCATGCGACATGGCTGCAACAGACGGCGGAAAGGGATCGTAAGCAATGATTTGAGCGTTTAAATGCTCAAAGCGGCCATCCTATGTACATTTAATAGCTCACTACTGACTAATGCATCTTGACGAAGCATGCAGTCTGCACTATTAAATGCTCACAGGATGGCGCCTATATGCATTCAATGGAGCAGCATCCATGCGGGTCTCGAAGGCTCAGACCGCGCTTCCCGTACCCGTCAAGCGCGCGCTTCGGAAGCTCGGAACCGATATCTCGATCGCGCGACGGAGGCGCAAGATCACGACGACCCTTATGTCGCAGCGCGCCTTCATTGACCGTCGCAGCCTGGCGAGGGTCGAAAAGGGTGACCCTGGCGTCTCCATGGCGATCTACGCGACCGTCTTGTTTGTCTTGGGAATGGTCGATCGCCTGGCAGATTTTGCTAGCCCGGCCAACGATCCGGTCGGGCAAACGCTAGCAAACGAAAGCCTGACCACCCGCGTGTACCAGCCGCGCTGACCCGCTGCGGAACCAAGACAAATGGATCGTGACCTGCACGTCTACATGGACTTGGACGGCAAGCCTGTTTGGGTAGGCAGGCTCTGGTTGCGCGAGAACGGCACAGCGACATTCCGATACGAGGTGGATTGGCTGCAAGACCGGCGGGCGTTTCCGCTCGCTCCCTCCCTAACGCTTGGCGAAGGAGCGTTCCACACCGCTGACGGCAACTTTGGCGCGTTCAAGGATGCCGCACCGGATCGTTGGGGACAAAAGCTAATGCGGCACCGCGAACGCAATCGAGCTCGCGATGCAAACCAGCCCGTCCGTACACTTCTTCCTGCCGATTTCCTGCTGGGAGTCGACGACGAAACACGTCTTGGTGCGCTCAGATTCAAGGAACCTGGCGGTGAGTTCCTTAGCCAATCCCGCAGTCCTGTTCCTCCCCTGATTGAGCTTCCGAAACTCCTGGGAGCGACAAACCGCTTGGAGCGAGGTCGGGAGCGAAAAGGCGATCTTGAGCTTGTACTTGCGCCCGGCGGATCACTCGGTGGCGCTCGGCCGAAGGCAACTATCAGAGGGAAAGACAAACGCCTGCACGTTGCCAAGTTTCCTTGGGCCAATGACGATTGGCCAGTTATTCGATGGGAGGCGGCAACACTCAGCCTTGCCCAGTCCGCGCAGATCAACGTCCCCGAATGGCAGTCAATTCCCCTACAACGTAACGTAGTTCTGTTGCTTGCTCGATTCGACAGAGATGGTGAGTATCGGCGGATACCATACATGTCCGCGATGACGGCCCTCGATGCCAAGGACCATGAAGATCATAGCTACCTCGAACTGGTCGACGTGTTGCGCCAAGTCGGCGAAAACCCGGAAACGGACGCGGAGCAACTCTGGCGTCGCATGGTCTTCAATGTGCTCGTATCGAACACAGACGACCATCTGAGGAACCATGCGTTCCTCCGTGGCAAGAAGGGATGGCGTCTTTCACCAGCCTTCGACATGAACCCTTGCCCACCGGACGTCCGCCAGACGCACGTCTTGGCGCTCAATGAACTGGATCACACGGGATCGCTGGAGATCGCCCTATCCATGTCCGACTATTTTGGCCTGAGGCTCTCTGAGGCCAAACACATCGCCGGAGAAGTTGCAGCCGCCGTATCTGCATGGAAGTCTGTGGCCGAGAAGATGGGAATCAAGAAGCATGAACTCGATAGGATGGCATCAGCGTTTATAGAAGGGGATATTAAGACCGCTCTGTCGTATAGGACGGTCGCCGCGGTCCCAGCCAAAGTACGGGCCGCTACGAAGAAGCACAAAGGCGGACGAAAGAGACCGGCGATCGGGCGCTGATGCCGAGCCCAGCCGCCTCACACCCCCGCCAGCGCCCCATCGATGTCTGCGGCCATGTCCTCGAACGCCTCGAGCCCGACCGACAGCCGCACCATGCTGTCGCTGATGCCGAGCTCGGCGCGCACCTCGGGCTTCAGCCTCTGGTGTGTCGTCGTCGCCGGATGCGTGATCAGGCTCTTGGTGTCGCCGAGATTGTTCGAGATCCGGATCAGCTCCAGCCCGTTCATGAACCGGAACGCCGCCGGCTTGCCGCCGTCGATCTCGAACGTGAGCACCTGCCCGCCGCCCGTCATCTGCCGCCGCGCCAGCGCCGCCTGCGGATGGTCGCTGCGCCCGCAGTAGAGCACGCGCGATACGCCCCGCCGGCCAGCCAGATGATCGGCGAGCCGCGCCGACGTCTCGCATTGCGCCTTCACCCGGATCGGCAGCGTCTCCAGGCTCTTCAGCATCACCCAGGCATTGAACGGGCTCATGCTGGGCCCTGTCTGCCGCAGGAACGTGTGCAGGTGGTCCTTCAGGAACTTCTCCGACGACAGCACGACGCCGCCGAGACAGCGCCCCTGCCCGTCGATGTGCTTCGTCGCCGAGTAGACCACCACGTCCGCGCCGTGCTGAAGCGGCTTCTGCAGCATCGGAGTCGCGAACACGTTGTCGACGATGACGGTGATGCCGGCAGCCTTGCCGATCTTGGAGACTGCCGCAATGTCGACGAGGTCGAGCGTCGGGTTGGCCGGCGTTTCGAAGAAGAACACCTTTGTGTTCGGCTTCACCGCCTTTGCCCACGCGTCCGTATCGGGACCGTGGACGAGCGTAGACGCGATCCCGAAGCGCGGGCAGAGGTCCTCCACGATGTAGCGGCACGAGCCGAACAGCGCCCGCGCCGCGACGACGTGATCGCCGGCCTTCAGCATCGACAGCAGCGCGGCCGTGACGGCAGCCATGCCGGTCGCCGTCGCGCGGGAAGCCTCCGCTCCTTCGAGCAGCCGCATCCGCTCCTCGAACATCGAGACAGTTGGATTGGAGAAGCGCGAATAGATGAAGCCCGGCTTCTCGTCCTTGAACAGCGCTTCCGCGTCCTCCGCGCGCTCGTAGACGTAGCCCTGCGTGAGAAACATCGCCTCCGATGTCTCGCCGAACTGGGACCTCAAGCCCCCGCCGTGCACGAGCAGCGTCTCCGGCTTGAGTTGTCTCCGCGCCGCCGCCTCTTTCTTTCGCTCTACCATCGGAGTCTCCCCTTGCACGCCGGCGCTCGCTCGGCCGTAAACAAACCCCTGGCTCGATGTTAGCGCCGGATAGGGGCCGGCGCACGAGCCAGGGTTGCGTGCGCGGCCTTTTAGCGAGTTGTTTTACGTGGCTGCAAGCCGGCCGGCCAAATCACCACGAACTATCTGTGTTTCCCGCTTACCCCCGGCAACGCGTCCGGTCAAGCGCCAACTGGTGGCACGAAATACGCGCAACTGCCTGAGTTTGCGCCCCCTTGCGCGCCGCTCGCTTGACCTTGCGCCTTGCCCCATGACACTTGTCGAGCGAGGTCTCTTTGTGGGAGGGGCGTCATGCTGCAGGCGACCATCGTCGAGGAGCTGCCGAACTGGCAGGTGCTCGTATTCTTCACCACCCTCGTGCTCTGGTGGTCGATGATGCGCCCCTCGATGGTGCGCGATTACGACGGACGCCGCCTCCCCAACAACCCCACTGCCCGCTTCCTGTTCACGTTCCTGAGTGTCCTCGTCTACGTATCGCTCGTCATCGCCTTCCACGCCTTCGGCGAGGTGGCGACAAAGGTCGGGCATTCGCTCCCGCTCGTCGGTGGCTTCATCGACAACTTCAAGGACCAGGCCCCGCTGCTCGCCGCTGTCTCGCTCGGCGGCGTGCTGCAGCTTTCCTTCTTCCGCGACATCGAGCGCTCGGTGCTGGTCTGGCTGCACAGCGCCCGCCACCTGCACGCGGACGGCGTCACGCTTGCAACGCACCTCGGCCGCAGCGGCTTCAACCCGAGCGAGGACGAGAAGCGAAGGAACCGCGAAACCGCCAAACGTCACGGTGTCTATGTCACCGACGACGAGTTCGACGGCGTCGGCCTCGTGACCTTCAACAGCTGGCGCAAGGTGGCGACGCTGCTGCGTCTGCTGCGCGACTGGAACAACGAGGAGCGCCGCGTCCTCGAGCAGAACGACATGCGCCTGCTCGAGGAGTCGGAGACCGCACACGAGCGCAAGACGCAGCTCGCCATGACCATCATCAAGATGGTGGAGCAGGTCGGCAAGGGCGGCAGCACATCGAAGGTCCTGGCCGACGTGCTGAAGATGCTGTCCGATACCCCGCACGTCGATCGCGCCGGCGTCGCCGCGGTCGAGGCGAGGATGAAGAGCTTGCTGGCTGACGACGCTTCCGCCGCCGGACGGCCGCTGCGACTGACCGGCGAGGAGCTGCGCAGCCATTTGTCCGAGATCGAGGAGTACTTCCAGGTCGAGTACGAGATGCTGCTGCAGCAGGTGTCCGAGCTCGCCGCCAAGTCGGTGATCCTCGCCGGCGAGCAGGCGCCCGAGCGGCTCGAGCAGCTCCGCGCCGTCGGCTTCGACGGCCTCGGCCGCATCGAGCCGATCAACTTCGACCGCATCCTCTGGCTGTTCCTGATCGTCGCCTTCGGCGGCTTCCTGGTGCTGTTCCTCGGCCGGCTCGGCGCCGCCACCCAGCAGCAGGGCAGCGCCGAGGGCCTGGCGCGCTTCGCCTTCGTCATGGCAGCAGCCGCCCTGATCGGTGCGATCGTCGGCTCGCAGCGCCGGCTCTCGCGCGCGCCGATCACGCCGTGGAGCAACTACCTGATGGCCGGCATCGTCGCGGCTGCGCTGTTCGTCGGCGTGCAGTCGGTGACCCAGCTCATCAAGGAGTACTTGCAGATCCCGCTGCCTGCCGGCCAGCCGCCGTTCACGATCACCCAGCTGCTGCCCTGGACGCTCATCCCACTGCTGCTGACGGTCGGCATCTGCCGTTTGGCGCGTGTGCCGCGCTGGCCGGACCTGCCCGGCCTCAAGGCCTATCACAACATCTGGGAGCGGGCCCTCGACGGCCTCGGCATCAGCGGCGCGCTGCTGATCGGCTACCTCCTGGCGTTCGCGTTGCACGAGCCCCTCGGCATCCCTCTGCCGAAAGGCCTGCAGGAGCAGATGAACCAGCCGCGGCTTCTTCCTGTACCGATCTATTTCCCGTTGCTCGGGCTCGGCTTCTTCATCGGCTTCTTCGTCGTCCGCGACGTGCGCCGCGCTGCGCACTCCCAGATCGTCGACCTGACGGCGACGCAGAGCCAAGCCACGGCCAAGGCGCCGCAGCCCGAATCGCGTGCGGCTCAGGCGACACCCGCCTGAGCCTGATCCGAACTATGCGCTGGCGCTTCGTCCCTCGGCCGACCACACGCCGGGCCCCGCCATGACGAGCACCAGCAAGCCGCCGCTGATCGCCAGGTTCTTCATGAAGTGGATCGCCTGCGCCTGATCGGCCGGGAAGTGGAACAGCACCGCGGCGGCGAGCGTGAAGCCGGCGAGCCCGAGCGCGGCAAGCCGGGTCTGCCAGCCAATGGCGACCAGCAAGCCACCGACGAGCTCGACGAAAATCACGAGCGGCAGCAGGATGCCCGGCACCCCCTGGCTTTGCATGTATTGGGCGGTACCCTCGTAGCCCCAGATCTTTTCCCATCCTGACAGAACAAAGATCGCAGCCAGCATCACCCGACCGATGAGACCCGCAGCACTCGATATCGTCTCTTGCATGATGATCATCCCCTTCGTAGGCGGGCGAACGCCGCCGGTTGCAGGGCCGACCATAGCGAATGGAGGGTGACGACAGTTTCACAACCGCGGCAACAGGCAGTTCCCATCCTCTTGCTTTCCCGGAAGCCGAGCCTCGGGGCTCGACCCGAGGCGAGGCTATCCGGGACCTTCACCCGACGCGGCAGGATCGCGACCATGACGATCCCGGCTAGCCTCGCTCCGCCCGGCTTCCGGAACGCAAGTGGAGGGCTGGAGTAACTGCTCGCCTACCTCACCGGCAGCTCGATGTGCGAGCGCCCGGACTGGCCGGCTTCGGTGGACATCACGGCGGCCAGCATGAAGCCCCCGAACAGGGCGAACGAGAGGGCGATGACGAGAATGCGTGACATGGCGGGCTCCCCAGATCCAACTGATTGGACA
>JBIOVC010000012.1:0-3628 GCA_044867545.1 Hyphomicrobiaceae bacterium
ATCGCCATGAACCGGATCGGCGGCAAGTCGAACACCGGCGAGGGCGGCGAGGAGTCGGACCGCTACAAGCCGCTCGCCAACGGCGACTCGATGCGCTCGGCCATCAAGCAGGTGGCCTCGGGCCGCTTCGGCGCGACCGCGGAGTACCTCGTCAACTCCGACATGATGCAGATCAAGATGGCGCAGGGGGCCAAGCCCGGCGAGGGCGGCCAGCTCCCCGGCCACAAGGTCGATGCCACCATCGCCAAGGTCCGCCACTCGACGCCCGGCGTCGGACTGATCTCGCCGCCGCCGCATCACGACATCTATTCGATCGAGGACCTGGCGCAGCTGATCTTCGATCTGAAGAACGTCAACCCCGATGCCGCGGTCAGCGTGAAGCTCGTCTCCGAGGTCGGCGTCGGCACGGTCGCGGCCGGGGTCGCCAAGGCGCGCGCCGATCACGTCACCATCGCCGGCTTCGAGGGCGGCACCGGAGCTTCCCCGCTGACCTCGATCAAGCACGCAGGCTCCCCGTGGGAGATCGGGCTTGCCGAGACCCACCAGACGCTCCTCGCCAACCGGCTGAGGGGCCGCATCGCCGTGCAGGTCGACGGCGGCGTCCGCACCGGGCGCGACGTGGTGATCGGCGCGCTCTTGGGAGCCGACGAGTTCGGCTTCTCGACTGCGCCGCTGATCTCGCTCGGCTGCATCATGATGCGGAAGTGCCACCTGAACACCTGTCCGGTCGGCGTCGCCACCCAGGACCCGGTGCTGCGCGCCAAGTTCAAGGGCAAGCCCGAGCACGCCGTGAACTACTTCTTCTTCGTCGCCGAGGAGGTGCGCGAGATCATGGCCGCCCTCGGCTACCGCACCTTCAACGAGCTGATCGGCCAGACCGACGTGCTCGACAAGGAGCGGGCGATCCGCCACTGGAAGGCGCGCGGCCTCGACTTCCGCCGCCTGTTCCACAAGCCCGACGTGCCGGAGACGGTCGCGATCTACAACAGCGAGAAGCAGAACCACGGCCTCGAGAAGGTGCTCGACAACAAGCTGATCAAGCTCGCGGAGCCCGCGCTCGAGGCAAGAAAGCCGGTCAAGGCCGAGCTCGCGATCACCAACCGCGACCGCGCCACCGGCGCCATGCTCTCCGGCGCCATCGCTAAGCGCTACGGCTATGCCGGGCTGCCGGAGGACACGATCTGGCTCGGCCTCGAAGGCACCGCAGGCCAGAGCTTCGGCGCCTGGCTCGCAGCGGGCCTCACGCTCGACCTCGTCGGCGAGGCCAACGACTACGTCGGCAAGGGGCTATCCGGCGGCAAGATCATCGTCCGGCCGCATCCGAAGTCTGGGATCGTCCCGGAGAAGAGCATCATCGTCGGCAACACCGTGCTCTACGGCGCGATCAGCGGCGAGTGCTACTTCCGCGGCATCGCCGGTGAGCGCTTCGCCGTGCGCAACTCGGGCGCGATGGCTGTCGTCGAAGGCACCGGCGACCACGGCTGCGAGTACATGACCGGCGGCTGCGTCGTCGTGATCGGTCCGACGGGGCGCAACTTCGCGGCCGGCATGTCCGGCGGCGTCGCCTACGTCCTCGACGAGAAGGGCGACTTCGAGCTGCGCTGCAACCTCGCCATGATCGACCTCGAGCCGGTGGCGGCCGAGGAGGATGTGATGCGCCGCCTTTCCAACCAGGGCGGCGATCTGGAAAGCCATGGGCTGGTCGACGTCATGGAGGACATGAACCGGCAGGACGCCGAGCGTCTGCACAGCCTGATCTCGCGGCACATGCACTACACCGACTCGGTCAAGGCCAGGACCATCCTGGAGAGCTGGTCCGACTGGCTGCCGAAGTTCAAGAAGGTGATGCCGGTCGAGTACCGCGAGGCGTTGAAGCAGATGTCGGCACACCAGGCGACCGACACGACGGGCCTCGAGGTGCTGGAGATCGGCGTCAGAAGGACGAAGCCGTGAAGATCTACGGCGACATCATCTCCGGCAACTGCCTCAAGGTGAAGTACACCGCCGATCGCCTGGCGATGCCCTACAAGTGGGTGGCGGTCGACATCCTGAAAGGCGAGACGCGGACCCGCGAGTTCCTGCGCATGAACCCGATGGGGCAGGTGCCGGTGGTCGAGCTCAACGACGGCCGCCATCTGGCGCAATCGAACGCCATCATCCGCTACCTCGCGCGCGGCAGCCGGCTGCTGCCCGACGATCCTTATCTCGCGGCGAGAGTCGATGAGCTGCTGTTCTGGGAGCAGTACAGCCACGAGCCCTACGTCGCCGTCTCCCGCTTTCACATGAAGTACCTCGGCAAGCCGAAGGAGACGCGCGAGACCTATCGAGTGCAGCGCGGGGAATCCGCTCTCGATCTGATGCAGCAGCTGCTGGAGGGCCGCGACTGGTTCGTGGGCAACGCCATCACGGTTGCCGACATCGCCCTTCTCCCCTACACGCGGCTGGCGCACGAGGGGGGCTTCGACCTTGCCGGCCGGCCGAATGTGCGGGCCTGGATCGCACGGTGCGAGGATGTGCTCGGGCTGGAGTCGGCTCAGGGCTCGCTGGCGAGGTAGGGGTTGCGAACCGTGAGCCGATCGATGACGAGACCGTCGTGCATGTCCTCCGAGTACAGGACCGTGCAGCCGGCGAGCTGCGCGGCGGCGACGATCATGCCGTCGTATACGTTGATCTGGTGCCGCTCTGCCAGCGCCAGCCCGAGCTCATGGGTGGTGACGGTCAACTCTGTCACCGTGCATGTGGACCGGACTGCTGCGAGCACGGTGCGAATGCTCGGCCACGGCAAAGCGTACTTGCGCCGCGCCACCGCTGCGAATTCGTTCAGCACCTGGACGCTGACCACACCTCCGGCCCTCAGAAGCTCGCCGGAGCGCTTGGCTTTGGCGGCGTCTGCGGAGGCGAAATATGCGACGACATTCGTGTCGAAGAACACATCAGTCGCGTTCATGTGCTTCCAGCCGATCAAACTTGAAGTCGGCAGGGAGCCTGTGCTTGAGGCGGCGCACGCGCTCGAACAGCTCGTCTTGGCTGGGAGTCTTTTCGACCTCGATCAGCCTGGCACCGCGTACGTGGAGGGTAATGTCGTCGCCCTCTTTCAGTTCGAGAGCTTCGACGACCGCTGCGGGCAGCCGCACAGCCAGGCTGTTTCCCCACTTGGCAACTTGCATGATGGCCTCCTGGATATACATGACAGATATGTATATCCATACCCCGGATTCGTCAAGATTTCCGACACTCTGAACGCACTGCAGTAGGCGACGATGGGCAAGATCACCGGCTTCATGGAATTCGATCGGAAGGACCGGAGCTATCGTCCGGTCTCCGAGCGCGTGAAGCATTGGAAGGAGTTCGTCGTCCCGCTCTCCGGTGAGGAGACAAAGACCCAGGCCGGCCGCTGCATGGATTGCGGCATCCCCTACTGCCATTCAGGCTGCCCGGTGAACAACCAGATCCCGGACTGGAACGATCTCGTCTGGCGCGGCAACTGGAAGGCGGCGGCGCAGAACCTGCACTCGACCAACAACTTCCCCGAGGTCACGGGCCGCATCTGCCCGGCGCCGTGCGAGGCGTCCTGCACGCTCAACATCGACGACAACCCGGTGACCATCAAGACCATCGAGTGCGCGAT
>JBIOVC010000013.1:0-3810 GCA_044867545.1 Hyphomicrobiaceae bacterium
GGCACGACCCCAAAGGTTGGAGCATGGGGTCAGACCCGCAGGGTCTGACCCCAACGCTGACACCGACCGACTACTTCGCAGGAAACGGGTTCGGCGTGTGGCCGGAAGCGGCGTAGAGGCGGTCGCGCGAGGCCGCGAGTTTCGGGCGCAGCTTGTCCAGGTCGACGTCGAGCAGCTTGCCCTTCCACTTGCGGACCTTGCCGGCAACGATCACGGTCTCGACGTTGTTGCGCTCCATCATGGTCACCACGGCGCCCGGCACGTTGTTCATGGGGAACACGTTGAGGTGGGTGCCGTCGAGGATGATGATGTCGGCCTCCTTGCCGACCTTGAGCGAGCCGGTCTTGCTGTCGAGCCGCAGGTGCTTGGCGCCGTTGATGGTGGCGAAGCGCAGCACGTCGCGCGCATTGAGGAGCGGCGGCAGGCCGGCCGGGAACGGCGGCCAGGGATTGACCGGGATGGGGCCGCTGTCGAGGACCGCCTGGTTGACGACCATGCGCTGCATGGTCATGGCCGAGCGCATCTGGGTGAAGAAGTCCGCCGTCATGTTGGTTTCGACGTCCGTGCTGAGCGACGGCTCCAGGCCCAGCTGCTGCATCTTGACGATGGGCGGGATACCGTGGCGCATGTTCATCTCGATCGGGAACGCGATCGAGACCTTGACGCCCTTTTCTTGCACCTTCTGCCAGCCGAAATCCGACATCCCGGTCATGTGGATGAACAGGTTGTCCTCTCCGAGCCCGATGTCGTTGCCGGTGCCGCCCGTGCCTGCGGCGAGATCGTCCAGGGTTGGTCGGATGCCGAACGGCGACAGGATGTGCGCCGCGATCAGGAAGCCGTTCGCGCGACCGATCGTCCATGCCGGGGTGTAGAACGCATCGCCAGGATAGACCTCACCGCCCATGACAAAGCCGACGAGATCGTCGCCCGACAGAATACCCGCTAGGCGTAGCGCATCGCCCGGATAGTCATTACCCGGTAGGAAGCCGGCACTCTCGAAGAAGCCCATCATCGCGCGCCGGCCCGTGTGGCGCAGGGCCGCGATGACCGCATCGGAATGGTCGTGCGAGTGATGGATCTGAGAGATGTCGAGCACCGTGGTCACGCCGGCGTCGAGTTGCGAGAGGCCGCCGAACAACTCGCTGATGTAGACGTCGTCCGGCGTGTAGTGGTTGGCGAAGCCCGGCAGTGTTGGCTGAAATCCGCCCAGAACGTTGAAGAAATAGTTCTGCTCGGCGCTCGCCGTCCCGGTACCGTCGTCGATCAGGATGCTGTCGGGAATGGAGCTTCTGATCGCCGTCCAGGCCTGGTGGTGGTGGGTGTCGATGAAGCCCGGCATGACCACCTTGCCGCGCGCGTCGACCTCGGCGGCGTTGCCCGCATGCAGGTTCTTGCCGATGGCCTTGATCGTCTTGCCTTCGACCAGCACGTCGCCTTCGATGAATTCTCCGAACGGCGAGTCTTGGCCCGGCGTCCCCGGCTCCATCGTCATCACGTAGCCGTTGCGGATGACGTAGCGCCGGCCCGGCCGGCCGGTGTGCGGCGGCGGGTTGCTCTGGAATCCTGTCGCCTCGGCGGCGCCCGCCCCCAGCAGGCCCATGGCCCCCGCCGCGAGGCCCGTCGCGGCCGTACCCTTCAGGAAATTGCGCCGCGACGTCGAATGCTGCCGCGGCTTACCGCGATCGCACAGTACGCACATAATGTCCTCCCCAACAGCCGTCTGGTTGCCGGCGGCGGTCGCCGCAGCATTCGCCCAACGTGCTTGTAGAATGGTCGAACTACACCGTTCGATCTGTCAACGTTATGGTATAACAGTCACAATACGCACGGTCGGCGGCGGGGGGACGGCAATCGCAGATCTGCCATGCGATACCGCTGATTTTGCTGATTGAAGGTCGAGCGCCTGCCCATTTGTGGCCCGGCGGCCACATTCGCTGAAATCTTGAGCGCGGCCCCGGATGCAGCACGTCCTCCTAACTGCCCCCAGGCATTGGGAAATATCCCGCAAACCCAGGTGGCACGAACGCCCACAATGGGAGATGCTTGGCATAGTGGGAAAGACGGTCTGAAGAGGCGAGCGAATGGACCGATCCCGATCTTTCTGCCTCGGCGTGAACCGGCTGGCGGCACGACGTCATCGGATCACGTCCACCGATCCCGGATCGTATCGATACGCAATATGTCCGGGTCTCGCTGCCCGCTATGAGCCCTTATCGGTCGCCAGCAGCAGGAAGGCAGCGGTGTTCTGCGACGGTGCGTGGGGCTCGTCCGTCCACCCCCGCACCTTCCGTGCGTCGCATGCCCGCGACAATCGCTCCGTCGGCGGATCGGCCACGACCGTCTGCAACTCCTCACAGATAGCGCTCTCGCTGTGGCCAGTTTGAAGCGGTGGTGTGGGCTTCCGACCACGCTGCGGCCATGTGTCCCGACCGGTCGACATTCCTATCGGCGAAACCGATTTGAAGGCTGTGCACCGTGTCTGCCTGCGGCAACCGGTGCGTGCGGCTCTTTTGCTCCGCACAAGCGACGGATGTGCCGCGTTGACGAAAAAGTGAACCGGGGCCATTGGCAGCGCGTTAAGCGAGGGCTAAAGAGGCGCTCTCTTCTCGTGGCCCCGTCACCGGGGTGGCAGCAATTGAAATCAACGGGTTCTGGTGGCGTGTCGATAGCGCGTGTGAAATGTCGCGTCCTGCTCGACTTCGACGGAACGATCTCCAAGGTCGATACGACGGACTTGTTGCTTGAGCGGTTCGCCGCTCCGGCGTGGCAGGACATCGAGGAGGAGTGGAAGGCGGGCCGCATCGGCTCGCGCGAGTGCATGGTGCGTCAGATCGATCTCGTGCGCGCCACGCCCGCCGCAATGGATGCCTTCATCGCCAGCGTCGAGATCGACCCGGGCTTTCCCCGTTTCGTGCAGCGCTTCCGCGGCCTCGGGCACACGCTGATGGTGCTCTCCGACGGCCTCGACCGCACCATCCGCACGGTGCTCGACAGCGCCGATATCGACATTCCGTATTTCGCCAATCACCTGCAGTGGCTCGGCGGCGACCGCTGGCGGCTGACGTTCCCGCACGCCAAGGGCACGTGCGCCACGCTGGCCGGCAACTGCAAGTGCAGCTTCGCTGAAGGCAGGCCGCGCGAGATCGCCATCATGGTGGGCGACGGCCGCTCCGACTTCTGCGTCGCCGAGCGGGCCGATTTGGTGCTGGCGAAGGGCTCCCTGCGGCAGCATTGCCGCAAAAAAGACCTGCCGCACTACGGGTTCGAGAACTTCGACGAGGCCGCTGCGTTGCTCGCACGGTGGCTCGATGCGCGCGGCGCCGAGACGGCGCACGAGGGCGCCCGGGCCGGTGACGAGTAGCAGCGATGAAAGAGAGCAGGTGGGATGAGCAAACGGGTGAGATTGCGGGAAGGCTCGGTGCCGGCCGCGCACGTGGAAGACCAGGGCCGATCTGAGGCGGAGCTGCTGGCACTGGAGGAGAAGTACTGCTCGCACGGCGACACCGTGCACTATACCGACCCGCCCAAGATCTTCGAGAGCTGCGAGGGCTCCTTCCTCTACGACGCCGAGGGGCGCAGCTACCTCGACCTGCAGATGTGGTATTCCGCGGTCAACTTCGGCTACCGCAACCCCCGGCTCGACGCGGCCGTGCGGCGCCAGCTCGATCGCCTGCCGCAGGTGGCAAGCCAGTATCTCCACCGGGAGAAGATCGAGCTGGCCGCCATCATCGCCCAGGATGCGGAGAGGAAGTTCGGCGCCAAGGGCCGCGTCCACTTCAACGTGGGCGGCAGCCAGGCGGTCGAGGACAG
>JBIOVC010000014.1:0-9299 GCA_044867545.1 Hyphomicrobiaceae bacterium
GCAACGAACCCTGACCACCAGACATTCGCCGCGGGCTTCAAGAACCATGTGGTGTCGAACAGCCGTCCCCGCCACCAGAGCCACAGTCCGACCCAGGCCGCCCCCAGCATGGAGAAGCCGATCAGCAGCATCAGGCGGAACGCGAAGAACACGAGCGGAACCGACGGACGCTCGCTCGGCGGCACGCTCTTGAGGCCGGGAAACAACCCGTTCGGATCGTGCGTGATGACGAGCGACGAGGCGTTCGGGATCGACAGCGCGAAGTCGTTCGTCTCGGTCCGCTCGTTGGGCCAGGCGATGATGTGGAAGTCGCCGGGTTTTGTGCCGTCCCAGTGCGCCTCCATCGCCGCGATCATGATCGGCTGATGCTTTGCGGTGTTGAGGCCGTGCAGGTCGCCGATCACGATCTGGAGCGGCACCACGATCGCCGCAAACCCAACGCCCATCCGCACCATCGTCCGCGCTTCCTCGAGATGCCGCCCGGCGAGCAGGTAGCGCGCACCGCCCGCCAGCACAACGAAGCATGTCGTGAGGTAGGCTGCCGTCAGCATGTGCGCGAAGCGGTATGGAAAGCTCGGGTTGAAGATCACCGTGATCCAGTCGGCCGGCACCGCGATACCGTCCCGCATCTCATGGCCGGCAGGCGTCTGCATCCAGCTGTTGGCGGCGAGGATCCAGAACGCCGACATCGCCGTGCCGAGCGCGACCATGATCGTGGAGAACACGTGGAGCTGCGGCGGAACCCGGTTCCAGCCGAACAGCATCACGCCGAGGAACGTCGCCTCGAGGAAGAAGGCGGTCAGCACCTCGTAGCCGATCAGCGGGCCGACGACGTTGCCGACGATGACCGAGAACCGGCTCCAGTTGGTGCCGAACTGGTAGGAGAGCACGATGCCGGAGACGACGCCCATCGCGAACGAGACCGCGAAGATCTTCGTCCAGAACCGCGCGAGCAGATGGTAGTGGTCGCCGCCGGTCCTCAGCCACATCACCTCGAGCGTGGCGATATAGGCGGAGAGTCCGATCGTGAAGCTCGGAAAGATGATGTGGAAGGTGACGGTGAAAGCGAACTGGATGCGGGCGAGGAGCAAAGCGTCGAAATCCATGGGGGAACGACCTTCTCGTTTCGCTCTCGATCAGTATTGCCGGACCAAGACTATCCATTTCGGCGCCGTGCTTCCACCCCGCCCGCTGAGCGATTGTGGAGGAGGCCGCAGCGGCCGCCTCAATCCAAGAGTTGAGGAGCGCATTGGTGCGCCCTTGCTGGATCACGTCCGCACGCGGGCGGCCTGTCGCCGCGCCGCCGGCTCTGTGAGCGCCACGAACTGACGACCGTCCTCCCGGCAGATGGCGCCCACCACGTCGCGTCCCATCGCCGCCACCACCGGCACGCCGGCGACGCCGGCCCATTGCCCGACCATGTAGAAGCCTTGAAGACCGGGCAGCGTCTGGCTGAGGCGCCGGCCCGTGAACAATGCCTTCGCCATGGCCGAGATCGGCGCGCGATAGCCGTGCCCGTTGCCGGTGAAATGCAGGGTCGTCATCGGTGTGGCGACGTCGACCACCTCGATGTCATGGCGCAGACCGGGGAAACGCCGCTCGAGCAGTCCGATCACGGCCTCCCCGATGCGCTGCTTCTCCTCCCGATAGCGCTGCGGCGCACGCCGCAGCTCCTCCCAGAACTTGAAGCTCGTCGCCATCACCACCTTCAGAACCGACTTGCCGGGCGGGGCGAGGCTCGGGTCGAAGCCGAATGACTGGATATAGAACCGCGTACGCTGCCTGTCGGCGATGGTCACCGGCCGCTCGAGCGGCAGAACGATCGCATGAGGCAAGCTCGACAGATCCCGCGCAACGCCGAGCGAAACGTGAATGCCCATCTCGATGTTGTCCTCGGGCGCATCGTAGTAGGCGCGGACCGCGCGGCTCGTGTAGCGGCCGCCGAGCATCCCGAAGATCGTCGCGTGGCCGTTGGCGTTGGAGATAATGATGTCGGCGCGCTGGATCGACCCATCGCCGACCGCTACGCCCACCGCTCGATCGTCCTCGACCAGGATCGATTGCACGCGCGCCTGATAGCGGATGTTGCCCCCGAGGCCCAGGAACCGCCGCTCCATGGCGCGGGCCAGCGCCATCGAGCCGCCGATCGGCCATCCATAGTCACCGACGTGCGTGCGGCTGAGGAAGGTTAGCAGCATCAGCATCGGCATCTGTGGCCAGTCGTAGACGATCGTCGGGAACGCCGCGCGCAAGAACGGGTTTGTGAAGCGCTGCGCAAACTCTTCGAGCGTGATGCGGCCGTGCTTGATGAGCGTCGGCACCATCGCAAGCGCCTTCATCCGCTCGAGCGGACTGGCGAGCGCGAGGCCCAGAAGGTCGAAACGGACCAGGCGCCGCGCCGCCGAGATCAGCTCGTCGATGACTGCCGCGTCCTCCGGCGCGAGCGCCTTCAGATGTCGTTCCAGCCGGTCGAGATCGGTATGGATGATCAGCGGCTCACCGTCCGGCCGCTCGACCGAGACGAGCTCGCGGTAGGCTTGCGTGCCGAGCCCGGGCAGCACACCGAGCTCCCGCCACATCCCTTGAAAAATGCTGTCCGGGCTGGTGCCGGCGAGATTGTGGATGCAGCCGTCGAACGTGTAGCCGTTCCGGTGCCACGAGGTGCAGACACCGCCCGGAGTTGTGTGCATCTCGAGGATGGTCACCTGGTAGCCGTTCATCAGCGCATAGCAGCCGGCAGACAGACCGCCGATCCCGGCGCCGATGATCACGATCGATCGATTGGTCATGGACTGCCTCAAACCCTTGCGTATCGGGCGATGCTGAGGGAGCCTGCCTCTCGGCGCCTTGCCCTCGATCAAGGCCAAGGTATCGCCCGATGATTGAGAAGCAGGAGGGCAGCCGACACTTGGACAGAGCACGATGCAGATCGCGGCCGCAGCCTTGCTCTACTTCGCCATCGTGTTCGGCGTGGGGTTCATTCTGGGCCCGATCCGCGTGCTCTGGCTCGAGCCGCAGCTCGGGCCGTTCCTCGCCGCCCTGTGCGAGGCGCCGTTCGTCTTTGCCGCCATCGTGCTCGCCGCGCGCTGGATTCCGGGCGCGGTCGGATTGCAGCGGGACGCGGTGTGCTTGGGCGCCATGGGCGCCGGTGCGCTCGCCCTTCAGCAGATCGCCGATATCGTCGTCGGGCTGGCCTTGCGCGGAATGACGCTGTCCGAGCAGTACGCGCAGTTCGCCACGCCACAAGGGCTCGTCTACGGCGTGCTGCTCATTGCCTTCGGGCTGATGCCGGTGCTGGTCGGCCGGCGATCACGCTAGAGGCACTTCGCCTCCACGGCGAACACGTACCCCACGCCCCGCACGGTCTTGATGAGAGAAGGGTGATCGGGATCGGGCTCGATCTTCTTCCTCAGCCGCGCAACAAGGTTGTCGATCGAACGGTCGACCGGCGACCAGTCGTGCCCCTTGAGCAGGTCCATGATCTCGTCGCGCGACATTACGCGCTGCGGCCGCTTCACGAACGCCTCGAGCAGATTGAACTCGCTGGTGGTCAGCTCCATCGCCTCGCCGCTCTTGCGGACAAGGGTGCGTCGCGCGGTATCGAACAGCCAGCAGTCGAACGAGTAGCAGGCGCCGGGCTGCCGGGAGACGGCCGCCGGAGCGCCACCAGACCGCCGCAGGACCGCACGCACGCGCGCAACGAGCTCGCGCAATTCGAACGGCTTGGCGAGGTAGTCGTCGGCGCCGACCTCGAGCCCGACGATCCGGTCGATGGCGTCTCCCCTTCCGGTCAGCATGATGATCGGCACCCCGTGCGCCGCTCGGATCTCGCGCGCGAGATCGAGCCCGTTCTCCGCCCCGAGCCCGAGATCGAGCGTGATCAGCCCGATCGCCTCGCGCTGAAGTTGAGCGCGCAACTCCGCGCCGTCCTTCGCCTCAAAGACGCGATAACCCTCCCCCTCGAAGCAGCGTCGGAGCAGCGTGCGGACCTTGGGATCGTCGTCGACAACAAGGATGTGACAGGGCGTCATCGGTCGGATTGCGTTGGGGGCTAGCTTGGTCCATCCAAATCAGCATCGAAAGGCACTGTTGCGCAAGTGGATCGGCCTGAGTAAGCATCGGGGAGCAACGCATTGTCCAGGTCCCGATGCCGCAGTCCGCGAGCTATCCCTCCTCGCTCCAAGCACAGGCCGCCAAGCTCCACGGCATCCTGGAATCAGCCGTCGCCTCCATCATCACCATCGATCACCGCGGCCTGATCGAGAGCGTCAATCCGGCGACAGAACGCCTCTTCGGCTACTCCGCCGCCGAGCTCATCGGGCAGAATGTCAAGATTCTCACGCCCGAGCCCTACAAGTCCGAGCATGACGGCTATATCGGGGGCTACCTTCAAACCGGCAACAAGAAGATCATCGGCATCGGCCGCGAGGTGAGCGGCCGGCGCAAGGACGGGACGATCTTCCCGGTGCATCTTGCGGTGAGCGAGTTCGAGGCGGAAGGCCGCCGCTACTTCACCGGCATGATCAACGATCTAAGCGATCGAAAGCACGTCGAGGAGGCGCTGAGGGAGAGTGAGCGCCGCCTCGCCCAGGCGCAGAAGATGGAGGCAGTCGGCCAGCTCACCGGCGGCATCGCGCACGACTTCAACAACCTGCTGCTGGTCGTCACCGGCAACCTGGAGCTGCTCGAGCGCCACTTGTCTGGCAGCGAGGCGGTCTCGATCCTCAAGGAGGCGCAGGACGCCGCCGCGCTAGGTTCCCGCCTGACCGACCAGCTCCTGACCTTTGCGCGCCGCAAGCACATGGATGCCCAGGTCATCGAGCTCAACGAGTTCGTCGTCGGCATCACCGACATGCTCCGCCGGACCCTCGGTGAGCACATTGCGTTGTCTACCTCGCTCGCTCACGACGTCTGGCCGATCCGCGCCGATCCCGATCAGGTCCAGAGCGCGCTCGTCAACATGGCCGTCAACGCCCGCGACGCGATGCCCGCCGGCGGCAAGCTCGTGGTCGAGACCCGCAATATCGGCCTCGATAGCGGACATCCCGACTTCCAGGCCGAGCTGAAGCCTGGCTGCTACGTGCAGCTTTCGGTCTCCGACACCGGATCGGGCATGCCGCCCGAGATTCGCGACCGCGCCTTCGAGCCGTTCTTCACAACCAAGGAGAAGGGCCGCGGCACGGGTCTCGGCCTCGCCATGGTCTATGGCTTCGTAAAGCAGTCGGGCGGTCATGTCGCAATCCACAGCGAGATCGACCACGGCACCACGCTCAATCTGTACTTCCCGTCTGCAGACGAGGCCACGGTCGCAACACAAGCGATCGAGGCGAAAGGCGATCTCGAGAAGCCCGTGCAGGCTACGATTCTCGTCGTCGAGGACGACGAGCGGGTCCGCCGGCTCACCGTCACGCGCCTGAAGCTCATCAGCTACCAGGTGATCGAGGCCGGCAGCGGCGCCGAGGCAATCGAGATCCTTGATCGCGGCGATCCGATCGACCTGGTGTTCACCGACATCGTCATGCCCGGCGGGCTCTCGGGCTGGGATGTCGCCGGCCGGGCGCTTGAGATGCGGCCCGGGATCAAGGTCCTGTTGACCTCGGGATACGCGGAGGACACCGCCCCGACTGATGACGCCCTCCGCCGGAGCCTGAAGGTGCTGCGCAAGCCCTACCATCAGGCGGATCTCACGGCGGCGGTGCAGGAAGCCCTCGCCGGCGCGCCCTCCGTGCCACACTCTCATTGATCGCCATCAAGGCTCGCCTGTCGCGTCCTTGCTAGCCGTAGCACAAGCCTGCAAATCGGCAGGTTTTTTTGGCCGTCTTCCGCAAAGCGCGCGGCACTTGAATGGTGGCGATCTTCCGTGGCGCACACATCTAAGCCTCACGTGCCTGGCTCCTTCCCGCGGGCGGGGGGCGCCGCCGGGCTGATCGTCCTTCGCTTCGCTGTCGGCACCTTCGGGTCCTGGACAGAGCTGCATGCCGCCCTGCAAGATCTGCGCGCGAGGGGTGTCGCGCACGGTATGAACTGTCTCGCACTGCACCGCGTGCTGGCCCTTGCCGCCGCGACGCTTCCCACGGAGATGATCTCGCCGATCAATCTGCTTGCCTTTCCGGAGGATCGCGAGCCGATCGCCTGCACCTCGGGGCCGCTGGCCGACTGTCTCGCGGAACGGCTCAGCCTCGGCGCAATCAGCCTGAAGGACGCTCTTAGTTATTGGCTGATACCCCGGCACGCCGCCGGCTTTCAGAGCGCGGTCGAGAGCGGCAAGATCCTCCAATGGGTCCGCCTGACCGACGCCGAGGAGGAACGCCGCGCCTGCCAGGGCCTGCTCGCCAGCAGCTCGAGCTCGGTCGGCGTTCACGACCTCACTCTGTCGTCCGGCAAGGCGGGGCGGCAATAGCGGGACGGCCCTCGGGCCCGCCAGCACCACCCATTACAATCCGATACAATTTCTCACCGGAATGGTGAAACGGCAGTGACTCCGGCATGCTGAATTGGCGGCGCTCGATTGAACCACTCGCGAGGAGCCCGCGCCGATGCTGCAGACCCTGAGCCACCCCGCCACCTACGACCGCCTCCCGATCCACCAGCCTATGGTCCGCCCGCAGCCGCCGGCGAGCTTCGAGCAGCGGCTCGCGCAGGCATCCCTGCGGCGGGTCGAAGGCAAGGAGCTGGTGTTCGCCGAGGGTGATGCCGTGAGTCACGTCTACCGCATCGAGACGGGCGCCGTGGCGCTCTACCGGGTGCTTCCTGACGGCCGGCGGCAAGTATTGGGCTTTGCCTATCCGGGCGACCTGATCGGCCTCGGCGCCGAGGGTCGGCACATGATGAACGCACAGGCGATCAAGCCGACGCGCTTCCGCAGCATGCCGATCGCCGCTCTTCGCCAGGCCATGACCGGCGACCCGATGCTCGGCTACCGTCTCTACGAGGCGATAGCGCGCGAGCTCGCCGCAACCCGCGACCTGATGCTCACCACCGGGCAGCGCAGCGCAATGGAGCGCGTCGCGGGCTTCCTGCTGGCACTCTCCCGGCGCAACGAGCGCAACGGTCAAGACCCGGCCTGCGTCGAGCTGCCAATGACCCGCACCGATATCGGCGACTTCCTGGGACTCACCATCGAGACCGTGAGCCGTACGCTGAGCAAGCTGAAGAGCCTGCGCCTCATCGGACTGCCTGAGAGCCACCGCATCGAGCTGCTCGACCTCGAGCGCCTTGAATCCCTGGCCGAAGGCGCCGGTTGAGAGTCAGCGCCCGCAGCTCGAGATTGACCGGCGGCGGTCTGATCTGATCAGACCGCCGCCGGCCATTTCTGCCCGCCTCGGCGC
This sequence comes from Hyphomicrobiaceae bacterium, assembly GCA_044867545.1. Lineage (GTDB taxonomy): Bacteria > Pseudomonadota > Alphaproteobacteria > Rhizobiales > Hyphomicrobiaceae > DATLZB01. The sequence goes on from JBIOVC010000014.1 coordinate 7,329, forward strand.
AGAAATAGTCAGATATCTGATATCGTTTCATTGTCATAGTTTTCAGAAAACAAAAGGACCAGGAAGTCTTTTAATTGCACTCAAATTTTGGGGATATCATTTCATCGAAGAAATTGACTCGTTGAAAATGACAACGGCCTCTCTCTAAATGAACTCCATAAGGGGACGGGGCACTGGGCTTTGCAGAAAAGATTCACGATCACATTCGGCGGCCTCGCACTCGGCTCGGCGACGCTCATTGCGGACCGCCGCCGGGAACGGAGGCGCGCATGAGTGCCTGGTACGTGGTCAACACGCATCCGCACCAAGAGGAGCGCGCTCGGTTCAACCTGCGACGGCAGGGCTACGATGTGTGCCTGCCGCGGCTGCGCAAGACCCGCCGGCACGCGCGCCGCACGGATACGGTGCTGACGCCGCTGTTCTCAGGCTACCTGTTCCTGCACCTCGCACCCGAGCTGCAGGCGTGGCGCGCCATCAACGCAACGTTCGGCGTGCGCCGGCTGCTCTGCGAGGGCGAGCGCCCATGCCCGCTTCCCGCCGGCTTCGTGGAAGCGCTTGAGCAGAGAATGGATTTGAACGGTGCGGTCGCACAGCCCGAAGGCGAGTTCACAGTGGGTGAGCCGCTGCGGCTCCTGTCCGGCCCGTTTGCCGATCACATCGGCACCATGCTGCACGTCGCGGACAAGGACCGCATCGCGCTCCTGCTCAGTCTGCTCGGACGCGAGGTGAAGGTTGTTGTCTCGCGCCGGCAGGTCGCTGCAGTCGCCTAGCGGCCGGCATCGGCGGGCCCCTTCAATACTTGGGTGAAGTTCGTTTCACCCCGATGGCGGTAGCATGCGGAAGGCGGTCCTGCGCCTTGAGCTGCTACCTAAGGTTGAGTGCTAGAGCGGCGTTCAGGGACGAATGGCGGCCGCTCGCGCCGGCAGGCCACCGTCATCCTTGAGGGAGACCAGGGGTCATGGGCGAGAGCCACACGCAGCTATTCCTGCGCCAGGCAGTCGAGATCTGTGAGCGGCTCGACGTCGATGCAATTGACGAGCTGGCCGTCCGCATCGTCCGGTTGCGCGACGGCGGAGGACGCCTGTTCGTGCTCGGTGTCGGGGGGAGCGCCGGCAATGCGGGGCACGCGGTCAATGACTTCCGCAAGCTGTGCGACGTCGAGGCCTACGCCCCGACCGACAACGTCTCCGAGCTGACCGCCCGCACCAACGACGAGGGCTGGGAAACGGTGTTCGCCGGCTGGCTGCGAGGAAGCCGCGCAAATTCCCGAGACGGTATCCTCATCCTCTCCGTCGGCGGCGGCAACGCCGAGCACAACGTCAGCATGAACCTGGTGAGGGCCATCGACGAGGCGAAGTCGCGCGGGCTCGCGATCTTCGGCATCGTGGGACGCGACGGCGGCTACACCGCGAGGAACGCCGATATCGCCATCATGGTGCCGACCGCCGATCCGCGCCACGTGACGCCGCACGCCGAGGCCTTCCAGGCCATGGTCTGGCACTGCCTGGTCTCGCATCCGGCCCTGCAGAGGACGAGCACCAAGTGGTGAGCGCGGATGGACACGCTCCACGCCGGCGTGCAGTCTTTCTCGACCGCGATGGCGTCGTGACGGTGCCCGAGGTTCCGCGATGGAGGCTCCTACGCCCCGCGCACGCTCGAGGCGTTCCGACTCTACCCGGACGCCGCCGCCGCGGTGCGCGACCTGAAGGGCGCCGGCTTCATCGTCATCCTGGTCACCAACCAGCCCGATGTCGGAGCCGGGCTTGTCGAGAGAAGCGTGGTGGAGGAGATGCACGCGCGCCTGCGCGCTGCCGTCCCCGTCGACGACATCGAGGTCTGCTACGAGACGCGCGAGCAGGCAACGAGCCGGCGCAAGCCCGGCCCCGGCATGCTGCTCGACGCGGCGCACAAGTGGGGCCTGGACCTTGAACGCTGCTACATGGTGGGCGACCGCGACAGCGACGTTGAAGC
>JBIOVC010000015.1:0-5497 GCA_044867545.1 Hyphomicrobiaceae bacterium
GTCGGTTTCAGACGATTGCGCTCGGCAGCGACCGGCGGCGCTGCGCTCGGGCCCGACACGTTCCGCTTCTTTCTCGCACTCGGCGTGCCGCTGCGCCAGATCTACGGCCAGACGGAGCTGATCGGCGCCTATACGATCCACCGGGCAGGCGATGTCGACTTCGATACGGTCGGGGTTCCCTTCGACGACAGTATCGAGGTGCGCATCGATGCTCCGGACCGGCACGGCGTCGGCGAGATCCTGACGCGCCATCCCAACATGTTCCGCGGCTTCTACAAGAACGAGGAGGAGACGCGAAACGCGCTCCGCGACGGCTGGATGCTGACCGGCGATGCCGGCTACTTCGACAAGCGCGGACACCTGGTCGTCATCGACCGGGTGCGCGACATCGCCGCGATGGCGAGCGGCGACCGCTTCTCGCCGCAGTACATTGAGAACAAGCTCAAGTTCAGCCCCTACGTGGCGGAGGCCGTCATCGTCGGCAAGGACCGGGATTATCTCGCAGCCATCATCTGCATCCGCTTCCCGATCGTCGCGAAGTGGGCGGAGAAGAATCACATCGCCTTCACCACCTACTCCGATCTCTCGAGCAGACCGGAGGTGTCAGAGCTGCTGCGCAAGGAGGTGGAGAAGGTCAATGCGACGCTGCCCGAGGGCCAGCGGATCTGCAAGTTCCTGCTGCTCTACAAGGAGCTCGATGCTGACGACGGCGAGCTCACCCGCACCCGCAAGGTCCGGCGCGGCGTGATCGCGGAGAAATACGGCGACATCATCGACGCCATCTTCGCCGGGCGACCGGAGATCGATGTCGACACCGTGATCACCTTCCAGGATGGCACCAAGCAACGGGTACGCACGCGGCTCAAGGTCATCGACCTCGGCGGATACGTGGCGCGTCCGGTGCGCGACCTGGTGGCCTGAAGAGGAAGAGACACGCAATGAACACCGAGCTGATGCTGCAGCTCCTCGTCAACGGCCTGATCGTCGGGACGCTCTATGGCGTCGTCGCGATGTGCTTCGTGCTGATCTACAAGGCCTCGCAGGTGGTCAATTTCGCCCAGGGCGAGTTTCTGCTGATCGGGGCCTGGGTGTGCTGGTTCCTGCTGACCCGCTACCAGGTCCCCTTCTACCTGGGCTTCCTCATCACTCTCGCCTTCATGATGGTGCTCGGGCTCATGGTGCAGGTCATCGTGCTGCGGCCGATGATCGGCGAGCCGATCATCTCGGTGATCATGGCGACGGTCGGCCTGTCGATCTTCTTCCAGGCCCTGATGAAGTGGATGTTCGGCGTGTTCGCGCAGCCGTTTCCGCAGATCTTCGCCACCCAGAGCGTCGATGTCTTGGGCCTCAAGGTGCAAACGGCCTACGTTCTGTCGATGCTGGTCAGCCTGGCGGTGATGGCGGGCTTTGCCTACTTCTTCAAGTTCTCGCGGATGGGCCTTGCCATGCGTGCGACCGCCTTCGACCAGCAGGTGGCCCAGTCGCTCGGCATCTCGGTGCGCCAGGTGTTCGCGCTGTCATGGGCGATCTCGGCGATGGTGTCGGCGATCGCCGGCGTCACCGTCGGCATCGTCAACGGCGTATCGTCTGCGCTCTCCTTCTTCGGCATCAAGGTGTTTCCGGCGGTCATCCTGGGCGGGCTCGATTCGATTATCGGCGCGGTGCTCGGGGGAGTCATCATCGGCGTCCTCGAGAACCTCAGCCATTTCGTGGACAGGCAGTATCTCAACTGGGGCAACCTGTACGAGATCGTCCCGTTCTATGTTCTGATCATCATTCTGATGATCAAGCCCTACGGCCTGTTCGGCACGCGCGACATCGAAAGGGTGTGAGGCATGGCGCTCGCAACGCTGCGCCCTTGCGGCGACTATCGGACGAGCTACCGGGCCGACCAGACGATCTTTCCGACGCCGGCGTCGCGCAACGCTGCCATCCTCGGCGTTGCCACACTGGCGCTGGCCCCGCTTGTCGCCGACGGCTACGTGCTGAACCTCTTGATTCAGATCGGCTATCTCGGCATTGCTGCGCTCGGGCTCAACATCCTCGTCGGCTTTACCGGCCAGATCTCGATCGGACACGCCGTCTTCTTCGGGTTCGGTGCGTTCGCCTCGGCCTATTTCAGCAATCGCCTGGGCGTCCCGGTGTTCTTCTCGATCCCGCTCGCGGCGCTCGCGACCACCGCCGTCGGCCTGGTGTTCGGCATTCCAGCGGCGCGCCTGAAGGGGCTCTATATCGCCATTGCGACGCTTGCGGCACAGTTCATCCTGCAGGACTTCTTCGCCCGCGCGCAGTGGTTCACCGGCGGGGTATCGGGGACCATGGCCAAGCCGTTCTCGATCCTCGGCTATGAGACGGGCAGCGACGCCAGCTACTTCTACGTCGTGCTCGCCTACGTCGTCGCCAGCTATCTGCTGGTGGCCAACCTGATGCGATCGCGCGACGGGCGTGCGCTGATCGCGGTGCGCGACCACTACCTCTCAGCCGAGATGATGGGGGTCAATCTCACCAAGTACAGGACCCTCTCGTTCGGCATCTCGTCATTCTATGCAGGGATCGGCGGCGCGCTCTACGGGCACTATCTCGGCTTCGTGTCGACCGAAGGCTTCGATATCCTGTTCTCGATCCAGTTCCTGGCGATGATCATCATCGGCGGCCTCGGCTCAGTGATGGGCACGCTCATGGGAACGACGTTCATGGTGCTCCTTCCCGAGATCATGGAGTATCTGACGCGCCTGCTGTCGGGCAGCGCGATTGACCAGGCACTTCATCTCAAGGAAGGCGTCGTCTACCTGCGCGAGATGACCATCGGCGCGGTCATCATCCTGTTCTTGATGTTCGAGCCGGACGGTCTTGCGCATCGCTGGCGCCAGATCAAGTCCTATTGGAAGCTCTATCCCTTCTCTTACTGAATGACTGGGCAGAGCTGCGCCCCTCTCGCTTTGGGCACGCTCTTTTATAGCTCCGAGCGGATCAAAAGCTTCTGACCCCGTCGCCCCCCGGTCCGCCGGAATCTTCGGCCCCACCAGGTTCCTGGCCGAGGCCGCCGCCACTCGAAATGGATGAGCGGTCGGCTTGAGTCATGGCAAGCATCACGTTTGACCTTGGTCGAACTTTCGTCGGATCCGTCCGAGACAAGCGATGCGCCATAAGCCCTATCAGCTCGCGGCCCAGCGGCCCTGGCCGGCGCTCGGTCAACCATACTGCGCTGATGGTACGTGTCGGATGCAGCTGAGCATCGCTGCAAGGTAACATTCGCACCGATCCGGCACGGAGCTCCTCGCTGAAGAACTCCTCGGTCCCGAAGCACCAGCCGAAGCCGTTGCGGATCAACAGCCGGATGTGCTCGAGGTCGTTGGCAGTCCAGACGTCCAGGCTGAACACCCGCCCAACCCGCTCGATCGCAATGTGCGGCGACCCTACAAAGTAGATTTGGCGTTCGCGCTGCACGTCCGACAGCGACAGTGGCCGCTTGAGCAGGGCGAGCCGGTGGCTCGCTGAGGCGACCGGGCCAAGCGTGATCTGTCTGAACGAGCACCCCTCCATGTCGAGGGGGATCGCCGCCACAAGCGAAAGGGCGAAGTCGAAAGAGCGGCTTCTCAGCTCGTCCCAAAGATTGTTGAGCGAGCTGGTGAACAGCTGAAGCTGCACCCGCTCGTGTGTCATGACGAACGACTGGAGTGCGGCCTGCAGCTCGGCAAGTGGGACGAGCACGTCCACTCCAACCCTGATCCGCGTCTCAGCACCCCTTTCCAGCGAAGCGGCATGTGACGCGAATCTCCGCGCTCCCTCCACGACCGCCTTGGCCTCGCCGAGCAGGGCCCGGCCGCGTTCTGTCAGCTCCGATCGTTTGGCGCGGCGTTCAAGAAGCTGAAAGCCGCACTGAGCCTCCAGTTGGTCTACCGAGTAGCTGATGGACGATACCGCCCGGTTGAGAGTGCGAGCCGCAACGGTGAAGCTGCCGGCCTCGGCTACGGCAATGAACGCAGTCAGGTGGTCGACGATGTTGGCGCTCATTCGAATAATCCGAACGAGCCATGTTAATCTTTCCGTATTTGCGGAACAAGACTTGGCTGCTAGGGGGTAGGAAAAGCTGTCGGTGCCAGACGACCGTCCTGGAACGGTTGTCGGTCGGGGGAGGAAGTGGTGGCTCAGAGCCATAAGAGAAGGCCCGCCTAGGGCTCGAGATCTCAATCTCAACCGTGGAGGAATACGATGTCGTCCCAAGTGAAGCTGATGATGACCGCAGCGCTGTCGGTCCTCTTGTCGGCGCCCGCGGTCCACGCGCAAAACACCATCGCGATCGGCCACCTCGTCGACTTCTCGGGGCCGACGTCCGATGTCGGGGTGCCGTTCGGACAAGGGATCAAGGATGCGCTCGCCTATATCAACGCCAAGGGCGGCGTCAATGGCAAGCAGCTGGCAGCCGAGACGGTCGACTACTCTTATCAAGTCCCGCGCTCCGTCGCCGCGTACAAGAAGTGGACCGAACGCGACAAGGTCGTGGCGATCCTGGGGTGGGGTACGGCGGATACCGAGGGGCTGATCGCATTCGTCACCAAGGACAAGATCCCCTACATCTCCGCCTCCTATGCTGGCACCCTGACCGATCCCACGGGCAAGGCTCCGAAAGCGGAGCGGGCAGCGCCATTCAATTTCTTCCACAGCCCGTCCTACTCGGACGCGGTGCGCGCGCTGGTGCAATGGGCGGCCAACGACTGGAAGGCCAAGGGCGGGAAAGGCAAGGCCAAGTACGTCCACATGGGTGCCAACCACCCCTATGCGAATGCGCCCAAGGTGCCGGGTGAGGAGTACGCGAAGGAGCTCGGTATGGACGTTCTGCCGTCGATCCAGTACGCGCTGACACCGGGCGACTACACCGCGCAATGCCTCTCGCTCAAACAGTCGGGGGCGAACTACGCGTTTCTCGCCAACACCGGCGGGTCCAACATCTCGGTGCTGAAGGCGTGCCAGACCGTTGGCGTCGACGTCCAGTTCCTCAGCAACGTCTGGGGAATGGACGAGAACGCGGCGAAGGCTGCCGGCTCGGCCGCCAACAACGTCGTCGTTCCGGTGCGCACCGATGCCATCTGGACCGACACTAAAGGCGGCATGGCGGTCCTTCGCGATGTCTCGAAGATGTCGGATCCGAGCGGAACCGCCTATCGCGCCGTCCATTACATCTCGGCGGTGTGCACCGTCTTCTACCTCAAGGAGGCGCTGGAATGGGCCGACAAGAACGGCGGCATCACGGGGGAGAACATCAAGACCGCTATGTACCAGAAGAAAAACTGGGTTCCCGCAGGCCTCGACGGCGTCTGCCAGTCCTCGACCTGGACGCCTGAGGACCACCGGCCGATCATGAATGTCAACATCTATCGCACGAAGGTGAGCGGCGCGACTGACGGCGATCTCGGCAAGCTGATCGCGGACGGCGTGATCAAATGGGAGAAGATCACGACCATCAACCTGCCGCGCCGGCCCGAGTGGCTTGGCTACT
>JBIOVC010000016.1:0-8396 GCA_044867545.1 Hyphomicrobiaceae bacterium
GGTGTTCGGCTTCGCCCACGGCATGTGCGGGCTGGTGCCGATGACCACCGTGATCGCGCGCTGGTTCAATGTGCGCCGCGCGCTCGCCTTCTCCATCGGCTCCACCGGCCTGTCGCTCGGCGGCATCGCGGTGACGCCGTTCGTGGCCCTTGCCGTCGAGCGCCACGGCCTCGGCGCCACCGCGCCCTGGATGGCGCTCGGCCTGTTCCTGGGCATCGTCCCGCTCGCGCTCTTGGTGGTGCGGCCCAGCCCGCAGTCCATGGGCCTTGCCCCCGACGGCCTGAGCCGCGCCGAGGCGTCGGCGGCGCCTGCCGTTCCGTCCACGTCGCTGGCGGACACGCTGCGCCACAGCTACTTCTACGCCGTCTCCGTCGCCTACCTGTTCGTGCTCGGCGCGCAGGTGGCGGGCATCGCCCACCTCTACCGCCTCGCCAGCACCCGCACCGACGCCGAGACCGCGGCGCTGGCGGTGGCCGTGCTGGCGGCAAGCAGCACCATCGGCCGACTGATCGGCGGCGCGGTGCTCCTGAAGGTGCCGACGCGCACCTTTGCGCTCGCCATGACTGCCATGCAGGCGCTGGGGCTCGCCGGCCTCGCCTTCGCGTACGGCCGCTGGACCGTCCTGGCCGGCGTCGTCGTGTTCGGGCTCACCATGGGCAACATCCTGATGCTGCACCCGCTGCTGCTGGTGGAGCGGTTCGGCACGCGCGACTACGGCCGCATCTATGCGCTGAGCCAGCTGACCTCGGTCTGGGGCCTCGCCGGCGGCGCCGCCGTGGTGGGGCTCGTCTACGAGGCGAGCGGCGGCTACGAGGTGGCGTTCGCGGCCGTCGCGCTCGCCACGCTCATCGGCCTCGCGATCCTGGCCGCCTTCCGCCCGCACGGTTTCGCGAACGGGATCGGACCCCTCGCCTCGGACGGGGTCGGACCCCTCGCCTCCAGCCCTGCGAATATCGAGCCACCGTCTCGGCGAGGGGTCTGACCCCGTTCGCGGGCCCGCCTGTCTCACGCGGCGACGGTGCGGAAGCGGCGGGCACGCAGCAGCAGGAACGCCGCGATCGCCCCGTTGAGGACGTTCCAGGCGAGCCCGTGGGCGAACGCCTGCCAGTAGCTGCCCGTCAGGTCGAAGATGGCGCCCGAGAGCCATCCGCCCAGCGCCATGCCGGCGATGGTGGACATGATGACGAGGCCCACCAGGGTGCCGGCCAGCCGCGGCGGGAAGTACTCGCGCACGATCACCGCATACATCACCACGATCCCGCCTTGGAACAGGCCGAACAGCGCCGAGATCGTGTAGAGCGAGGTGAGGCCGTCGAACAGCAGGTAGAGGAGCAATGCCACCCCCTGCAGGACCGAGCCGAGCAGCAGGGTGGCGACGCCCCCGATGCGGTCGGCGATGAACCCAGAGGCGACGCGGCTGACGATGCCGAAGCCCATCATCAGCGACAGCATCTCCGCCCCGCGCGCGACGCCGTAGCCGAGGTCGCCGCAGTAGGCGACGATATGCACCTGCGGCATCGACATGGCGGCACAGCAGGCCACGCCGGCGACGCACAGAAGCGCGAACAGCGCGGCGGGCGATAGTCCGAGCGAGGCGTTGGCGTCGCCCGCGACCGCCGCGGTGGCCTCCGTCTGGTGCGCCGCCAGCCGGCGCCGCAGCACGGCAACGAGCGGCAGGATGGTGAAGAGGCACACCACGCCGACGATCACCTGCGTCTGGCGCCAGCCGCCGGCCTCCGTGAGGCGCTGCACGATAGGCGGCCAGACGGCGCCGCCCAGGTAATTGCCCGCCGCGCAGATGGCCACGGCAATGCCGCGCCGGCGCGTGAACCAGTGCGAGATGTCGGCGATCAGCGGCGCGAATCCGGCCGCGCTGCCGGCGCCGATCAGCAGGTTGGCGAGGGCGAACGTGACGAGGCTCGGTGCCGCTCCCGAGACGATGAAGGCGACGCCCAGCGTCAGCGTGGCGCCGATGAGCGGCAGCACGATGCCGAGCCTGTCGACCAGCCGGCCGAGCGCGACGGTGCCGAGCCCAAAGCCGATCATGGTGAGCGTGTAGGGCAGCGAGGCGTCCGCGCGCGCTACGCCGAACTCCGCCTGCACGGCGGGCAGCGTCACCACCACGGCCCACATGCCGACGCTGCCGATGGTGCCAATGACGAGCGAGGTGAAGAGCCGCAGCCAAGCGTAGGCCGACTCCGCCTCGCCCGTCGCCCTGCCTGCGATATCCTGCGCGGAGCCGTGCATGGGCCGCGACAATCTGCGCCTCCCGGCGGCCGGTCAAGCGAGGATGCCCACGGATTGCGCACGGCTGCCATGAAACGCGGCAGGCCGAGCGCGCATGTGTGGCGGCCCCTTCGATCGACCCGAGCCCGCGAGCATCGACGATCGTCGGGTCCTGCCATGGGGCGTCAGACCCGCCGGGTCCGACCCCGCGGACGCGCCTTTGGCGGTTGCGGCGGGGCCGGTGGCGGCGTCCATTTGGCCCGCTCGCGAGCCAGCGCGGCGCGGGCGAGCTCGGCCTCAGGTCTGATCTCCTCCAGCGCCGCACAGCGACGCGCCCGCCGGCATCGCGCCTCGCTGCATTTGTCCGGACCGCCGCAGAACGCCAGTCTGAGCTTCTCCAGCAACTGCCAGCGTCCGGCTTCGTTCTCCGCCGCAATCAGGCTCGCCGGCTTCCCGATCTCCGGGTCCCGCGGCGGCTTGGGCGTCGGGTTGGCGGCCTCGCGTTCCGCTATTCGGTCTCCCACCTCGCGCAGGAATTTGGCGAACGCGCGCCCGTCCGCGTTGTCGTCGCTCCCGTCCGGCACTCGTTGCATGCCACTCACCTTTCAGCGCCACCGGCCCCGTCGGCGGCGCCGGCGAGGGTGCGACGGGGGCGCGGACGCCTACTCCGCAACCGATGGAGGGCTTTCGCCCTCCGCAATGGGTTGCCTTTCGGCACCCGCGCCGCGGCGATTTGGGGCACCGCTGCAAGCTGCGGCTTCCCGCAAGCGTGGACCCTGAGGGTCGGACGCCGTCAGTCACGGGTTGCCATGTGCCTCTCGGCGGTCTCCGGTTGGACGGCATTGCTGACGCCTCGCCGGAAACGGTCGCAGCGGGCCTCCTGGAGATCGGACCATCTCGCCCTCCTTCCAGGCGCCGCATCGCTCGCACGTGGGAGACGGATGGCGCCATCCACGTCCCGTCGCAGCGAACGACGCGCGCATTATATCAAGCAGCTTGAGCGCACCGGGGATAGCCGCCACGGCCTCCGCGCCCGGCGATCCGCCGACAGACTTAATGCCGCGTTGACGCCTGCGGCGCAGGGGAGCGGACCAGCCAGCGCACAGAACGCCAACTGGCCTCGGCCCCCGAGCCGCAGCGCCATCTCCCCCCGAATGGGGATGCCGACCTTCTCGATCCTCGCCATCTGAGCCGCTGGTCGGGGGCCGCAGGTAGGTGCACGACGCCGCGCATTTTGCCGCGCCTTGCCGCGCTCGGCCTTTCGGCGCTCGTAAGCATCGCAAGCATCGGAGCAGAGAAAAGATCGATGGTCATGAACACCGTGAAAGCTGTGGCTGCCTTGGCCCTTGCGGCCGTCTCCTCCAACGCCTGGGCCTCGCCGCATGAGGTCACGACCGATGCGACGGCGATGGCAAAGTATGCCGCCGCCATCCGCAAGATCGAGTCGACGGGCCGCTACCACATCACCGCCAACGCCGGCGGCGGCCGGACAGCGTTGGGGGCCTACCAGATCCTCGACACGAACCTGGCCTCGTGGTCGCGCGCCGCCCTCGGCCGCGAGGTGAGCCAGGCCGAGTTCCTGCGCTCGCCCCAGCTCCAGGACCGCATCTTCCACCACCGCTTTGGGCAGTACCTGATGAAGTACGGCCCCCACGGCGCCGCCCGCGCCTGGCTCGGCGGCGAAGGCGCCGCCCGCAGCGGCGACGCCGCGGACCGCTTCGGCAGCACGCCGTCGTCCTACGCGGGCAAGTTCTGGCGCGAGGCCAGCCGCTGAGAGACGGGGTCAGACCCTGCGGCAGAGGGTCTGACCCCGCGCCGCGACCTCGCTACGGTCCTTGTATCGGGTCTTCCTATCCTGGCACACATCGCATCCGACATAAAGCTGACGGCAGATGTCAGCATTGTATCAGATTCACGACCGATGTTGCCATCAGGCTACAGCCGCCGGGCATGACTGCCATTACGCTGCTTCCAAGCTGATCGCTGCCCGAGAACGATCTTCGAGCCGATGAGATCGCCAGTTTCCGAACCGCTGAGATTGCGATGACGCTCATGGGGAGCCGCCATTGCGGAGCTTCCCAGCTATTCGGATCGCGAAATTTGGGGGGGACGCCATGCCAAGCGTCTGGTTCGTTGCCAGGGATGGCCAGGAGCACGGCCCAATCGACGAAGCCGAGTTTGCGGAGTTCCTGCGAGGGGGGCACCTCCGGCCGAGCGACTACATCTGGTACGATGGACTGGACGACTGGCTTCTTGGGCATGAGCTGCTTTCCCTGGGGCAGCGCACCGATGGGCCGGCCGCTCCCGCCGAAGGCGTCGGCACCCAGGCCGTGCACGACCTCGCCATCCTCGCCCGACCGGAGCGAGAGCCACCGCGGCAGGTTGAGCGCAGGTAGCGCGCCACGTCACACCGTCTCTTCGACGCTGCACCTCTGGCTCATCGGGCGGCTCGCTCATGCGGCGGATGCCTGGGCCTCAAGCCCCCTCCCTCAGCCCAGCCTCGTGGTTGGCTCGCGCCAGGGTCAGCGGCCAGGGTCATCGGTTCGTCGAGCTTGCCCGCCTTGGCATCGCGCTCGATCCTCTCGTCGAAGAGGCGCGCATCGAATCCCTCGAACCACACGTCCGGACCTCTCAGGTGGCACGTGGCACGCCGTTCGCATCGGTCGTCGGACGTGGGTCTATCGCCGACGCCTCATGACGCCATGCGTCCAATGGCAGCCAAAGCGCCGGATTTGTCTGTTTCGCGTCGGCCGGCGCCTTTGATACGGTGCCGCCATCTACTCACTGGAGGCATGGCGTGCGGCTTTTCGACGATAAATTGCTTTCCTGGCTTCCCCAGCAATCTCGCGTCAAGGTCGAAAAGCTCGATGCCGACAGGGCTGCCGCGAACGCCGTCGTGCGCCAGGCGAGCAACGCCGCGCAGGCGGCACTGCAGGAGCACGGCATAGCGACATCCGCCGCGCGGGAGCGCCTGTCCATGCACCCCCGCAATGTCTTCGCACCCCCCGATGGCGCACCCCAGACAGTCCTGGAAGTCTACCGCGCCAGCCTCGCAAGAGAGCAATACGAGCGGGCGCAGTTCGAGGCCCGGATCTTGGAGCCGGTGGAGCGCACCAAGCGCGCGCTCGATCATGCGATGGCGGCGAACGAGCGGGCAACGGCACGGTGGCAGGAATTCGCTTTCCTGGGGAACGTGCACGGCTGGCTCGCCCGCATCGTTCACAGCGGCACGAAGCTGGTGCACCGGCCCGCCACGATGGACAAGGTGGAACCGCTTCCCGACGAGGTCGCCCGCATCCGGCGCGAGATCGTCGCCCTTTTCGATGAATGGCGCGCGGTCGAGGCTGCGCCATCGCCGCCCGATGACTTCCGTGCGCGCGCCATCGCCGAGATTGAGGATCTTGCCGCCAGCGGTGCGTTACGCATCCACCTGAAAAACCGGGGCACGCGGCCTTTGGGCCTCGCGCAAGCGCTGACGCTCGGAGCAACGCCGGTTGACGCCCGTGTCGCAACGACCGGCGATATGACCGGCTATGCTGGCGCGGCGCTTTGGGTCTGGCTCCACAAGGACGCGCTCATTGCCCGCGTGAGCGCGCTCGTCGATGCGGCGCCGACCGAAAACGTGATGTCCCATGAAGAGCGCGAGGCCGCGTTCCGCGCCATCGTGGAGAAAAAGCTCTCTCTCGAATTCCTCGAGGAAGCGACAATCTGCGCCGCCGCCAACGAGGGAATGAGCATCCCCAGGCGCCCCGACTGCGACCCGCGCGCCGTTCTGGAGGCGAGCGAGGCATAGAGGCCGGGGCGGACGCGCCTTGCCGAGGTGCTCCAGGCCCTCGAGCCTGTCCTGCGCGCTGCGGCGAGCACGGCGACACCCTCGCGCGGCACGGGGCGGCGTGAGATTTCAGGCCGCCTTCACGTCCTCAAGCTCGATGTGCAGCCTGAAGCCGGCGGCTGCCGCGATGTTGACCAGCGCGTCGAGCGAGAACTTGTCGAGCTTGCCGCGCATCAGGTCGTTGAGGCGGGGCCGCGTCACGCCGAGGCGCGCGGCCGCTTCCTCCTGCGTGAGGCCCCCCTGTGCCTGCCAAGCCTTCACCCGCTCGCGGATGGCGAGGAGCAGGTCGGCGCGGGCGGTCATGTTGGCCGCTTCCGCCGGGGTATCCGCCAGGGCGTCGAAGACGCTGTCGAAAGTTTCCGCGTTCATTGGTGCGCTTTCCATTCTCTGAGCCGCCAGGGAACCACGTGCCGGCCAGCTCGATATCTCGTTGCGCCGTCTGCTGCGTTTTCTTCTGGAAGGCATGCAGCACGAGAACCCGATCCGCCAGAGTAGCCAGATAGATGATCCGGAACGCTCCCGATGCGTCCCTGATCCTGATCTCCCGGACGCCCGGGCCGACCGTCTTCATCGGCTTCCAGTCGTCCGGGTCCAATCCGTTCTGCACCGCGCGAAGCTCGACGCCGGTCCGGTATCGGGGACCGTCCGAAAAGTTGCGAATGGCATCCCGGCTGTCCCCGAGGAACGCGATGGGCTTCATGACGGGTGTGTATCAGAACCGATACATTGACGCAATACGACCGGACGCCCCATTGCCCCGCTGCGCAGCCGCGTCAGTGCCCGCCCGCAGGGGCTTGTCTGAGCCTGCCCAGGCGAAGCCGGTGGCCGCGAGCACGGCGCCACGCTCGCGCGGAGCGGGGCGACACGCCCGGTCAGCAAGCAAAGCCTTGCGATGCAAGTCCTGCCACCTCTCAAACGGAATCACCCAGAACCACAGAGTTCCAGTCGTTGGGCAATTCGCCCCGATCAACTATCTTTATGAGGATTTTTCGACATAGGTCATCGGTAACATTCAAAGACGAGACCTGTACCTGTTTCCGAAGCTGTCCCGTATGAACCGCTACGGAACGTGCATTGTACGCGTCCCTCAAAGCTGCGAAAATGGATAGCCGTTCTGCCCTGTGTTCACCGAGCAAGCGTGCTCCATGAACCGCGGCCCGATAGCTCAGTTCCTGATTTCCTGAAGCCCCGTGAAGGAGCACTATCTCAAGAGCAATGCCAAGGTCAATCGCTCGATCCGTAGGTTCCTCGTGCAATCGAGCCTTGCGCAACCTTTCTGTTGCAAGAAATAGGGTTTCCTGATCCGCGACCGTCATTCGCTCTATGCGTTTGAATAGAACAGCAGCGAGCCCCTCGTCGAAATCCGAATACCTACTGGAGTAGTGTTGACCTGGTGACGTTCCCCCAGCGAGCCCAGTGAGACCGTGATATGATTGAGCTGGGTGGTCAATCCAAGAGGTCTTTGCCGTAAACACAGGCGCAGCGCTTGCGCTAGCCAAAGTCAAACAACACAGCAAGCGGCGCTCAAGTCCACGCACTGTGTCCATCTCCAAGGCATTCTCGGGCGGATCGCCAGCCTTGCTTACCACGAGTAGCTGCTGCTCGTTGGAAACCATTAGAGCAGCTTGCGGTCGCAAAATCTCGTGCGAAACATCGCCGACTATCCTTCCAAAGCGATTGATGCGAAATATAAACTCGCGAGCTTTGCTCGGGACAATTCCACTATGTGGAACTAGCCCAACATTTGGAGCAAAGTCTAAATTCCGAGGCAGAGAAATTCCGCTAATTCCGGACAAATAGTAATTTACGGCGCTCTCCCTGGTAGCGAAATCCACTAGATCATCCACTATCTGTTTCGGGTCCGTGTTAGCACTCAGGCGTTCAAGAACGGAAATCGCTAACCGAAAGAAACTTATGCTAGAACTCCATGAGATAGTTCGGAGAGACTTAGATTCGATATCAGAAAGTTCTGGAATGGATCGTAGGAATTGCTCGACGCTTTCCTCACGTCTCCGGGAAATTCGATATCAGGATGCTGGGGACCGGGCCGCCGCGTTGCGACGGGCTCGATCGAACTTCGAACTTCGCCGAGCAGGCGAACAAGGGCTTCACGTGACATCTATTCATCGTTTCCGGATCAATGTGGGTCAATTTCTCCGCAAAGATCACTCCGCCGCCTCCCTCTCCCGCTTCCCCCGCCCCACCGGCCGCCGCCCCAGCAGCTCGCGCAGATACCCCCCCGTATAGCTCTCCTTCACCCGCGCCACATCCTCCGGCGCGCCCTGCGCCACCACGCGGCCACAGGAGAAGCTCGCTGCTGCATGCTCCCGTCAGGATC
>JBIOVC010000017.1:0-4343 GCA_044867545.1 Hyphomicrobiaceae bacterium
CCGTCGCCGCACTCACGGACGAGCGCCATGCGAACAAGCTCTATGAAGTGACAGGCCCGCGCGCGCTCACCTTCGCCGAAGCGACGGCCGAGATCGCAGCCGCGGCCGGGCGGCCGATCCGCTACCGCCAGGTCTCACACGGGGAATTCGCGGTGGGGATGCGGCAAGCGGGCGTTCCGGACGATGTGGTCGCGCTTTTCAACGATCTCTTCACCGTCGTGCTCGACGGACGCAATACCAAGGTCATGCATGGCGTCGAGGAGGCGCTCGGGCGTCCGGCGCGGGACTTCTCCGACTATGCGCGCGCGACGGCAGCAACCGGCGTGTGGAGGGCCTGACCATGCTCCAGCACATCGTCACCGGCCTTCTCTGGTTCTCCGCCATCGGCTGCGGGCTGATCGCCGGACTCTACTTCGCGTTCTCGACCTTCATCATGACGGCGCTCGGGCGCATCGACCAGGCGAGCGGCATCGCCGCGATGAACTCGATCAACACCGTGATCGTCAAATCGCTGTTCATGCCGTTCTTCCTGGGAACCACGCTGGCGGCCCTGGCGCTCGCGATCCTCGGCATCGCGCGCTGGGACGCGCCCGGAACCGCGGCGATGCTGGCGGGCGGCATCGTCTACGTGCTCGGCATGTTCGTCGTAACGATGCTGTTCAACGTGCCCCTCAACAACGCGCTTGCCGTCGTCCAACCGGCAAGTGCGGACGCCGCCTCCGTCTGGGCGCGCTACCTTGAGGACTGGACGTTCTGGAACCACGTGCGGACGCTGGCCTCGGTCGCTGCCTGCTGGCTCTTCGTCGCAGCGATCGCGGCCAGATGACGGACGCGCGACCCGCAACGCACTCGCCCTGCAGCCTATCGGCCGGGCGGTGCGCTCGCGCATATCTCCCGCAAAGCGCGCCAGTCTTCGTCGGAGAGCGCCGGGGTCGACGGATAGGCAGGCCGCGATGCCGCCAAACGGGCACGCTCGGCCGACAGCGGATGCGTGCGAAGAATGCCAATCTGCCCCAGGGGCGAGCCGCGCTGACGCTCGTCGAGACGGTTGAAGAAGCCGGCAAACCCGAGTGGCGAGATCTGCGCTTTCTCCAGGATGGCCAGGGCATGGGCATCGGCCTCCCGCTCGGCGAGCCGCGAGTAGCCAAGCTGGGTGAGCACGACGCCGATCCCGCCGATCGTCCCGCCGCTGCCGCCGAACATCAGCTCCACGGCGGCGCTGAGCCCGATCGCCCGGATGATTCCTGTCTCGGGATGCAGCTCGATCCCGTGGCCCATCTCGTGGGCCAGGACCCCCGCAATCTCGTCCGGGCTCTGGGCCTGCTCGATGAGGCCGCGGGCGAGCACGATCTGCTCGCCGGGGGCTGCAAAGGCGTTGAGCAGGTCCCAATCCAGCACGCTGACGCTAAAGCGGCGGCCGGCCGCCGCCGAAAGCCGCTCCGTCAGCCGCCCCAGCGCGTCGCTGCCCTGCGGCGTGTGGCAGGTGCCCCGCCCCTTGGCCAGCGACTGGACGACCTGCCGGCCGATGGACTCGCGGAGCTGGGTCGGCAGCAGGCCGGCCAGGCCGCGGGCCGGGCTTACATCCGCGAGCCACAGGCCAGCCACGGCCACGACGATGGCCGCGCATGCCGCGAGCAGCGGCCCGGCGTAGCGCCAGCGCTGCGACCCGGCGGTCAGGTGCGATGCCCTGGCGGCGAGCGCGGCGACGAACCCGCGATCGGCGACGAACAGCGTGGCACCCGACATTGCGGGGCTGCTGAGCAAGACATCGCCCGCACCCCGGCCGACAGGCGATGCCACGGTTAGCTCGCCGTACGGCCACACGATCGGCGCCTGTCCGCCGCCCGGCGCGATCTCGATGCCCTGCGGCGTCAAGCGCACGGCGGCGGGCAAGGCGGACGCCGTCTTGCCGTCGCTGAAGCGGCCCTGGTAGGTGCCGGGCGAGCCGTCAGAACGCATCGACATCGAAGACCTGTGCCAGCCCTTCGCCGCGCCGCATGGGGTCGTGGGCCCGCTGCAGGATGTCGGCGAGCGGCACGGCGCCATCGATGCTCAGCCGGTCGACCATGTAGCGGGCGGCGCGCGCCTGCGCCACGGGCGCCAGCAACCCCAGCGTGAACGTCAGGATCAGCAGGTTGCTGACGATAAGCCAGATCAGGCTGCCGGCGGTGGCATTGCCTCTGAAGGCGGCGCCCTCGAAGTGGGTATGCGCGGCGAAGTGGTTGATCTTGGCCGCGCTGTACCAAGCCATCAGGATGCCGAAGAGGACATAGACCGCCGTCATAACCAGTACGATTGTGACGACGATCGCCGCGCTGGGCTGCGGGATCGTCCCCGGCTCGAACGCCCCCGGCTGCAGGCCGTCCATGATGGCACCGCCGACCACGAGGTTGGCGAGAAGGAAGAGAACGACGCTGCCGATCCAGAGGACGGCAAAGGGACCGTAGAGCGGTCCGGAGCGCGCCTCGAAGCGGAACGGCCGGTCGCCGAAGCGCATGTCGCTGCTGAGCAGGCGCTGCAGCTTGGTCGCGCGCCAGGGCATGATCCACCCGAGCGTGAACGGGATCAGCAGCGCCGTCCAGAAATGCGTCCAGGCGTAGCGCCAGGAGCTGCCTTCGAGGCCGCCGCGGATGCCCCGCCAGCGTGTGCGCGAGAGCCGGTATCGCAGGGCCCTGTGCATCGCGACCCCGAACAGGAAGAAGAACGCCACATAGACGAGGACCTGGAACAGGGCCGTCGCCGGCGAGTTGGGACCGAAGGCGATCGTGACGGCGAACACCCCCAGCACGACGGGCAGGAAGACGACGGCAAGCACCACGAGAAAGCCGAGGAACAGCTCCTTGCCGGTGCCGGTGTATTCGAGCGGCTCGCCGTTGAGGCGGACCGCCGACCAGATGCGGCGGCGGACCTCGGTCTTGCCCCAGAAGTGATAGATGCCGAGGGTCAGAATCCTGAGGATGAAGTTGACGATGCTGAGCCCGATCAGCCCCGACTGCTGCTTCCATGTGAGTGCAAGCGGCTCCCCGCCCACCGCGGTCGCCGCGCCATAACCTCTCCCGTTTGCCATGCGTCCCCTCCCGCGCAGCGCGCTGTGTGTGTGTCGAGGGGATATATTTAGCAGACCCAAGAGCGTCGAGGAGGCCGCTGCCGGCTACATTTGACTGTACGAAGCGAGGATGTAGCCCGGAAGCAACGCTCCGCGCGCTGACAGCGATTGTATGGGCAAACCTCCGCAGGTGCGTCGAAATGATGCGGTGTGGCCGGACGGCCGTATGTCTTGGGCGCATCGCTGCCTGCCACGGCCTTTCCCTTGGCAAAAATACCCGCACGAGCGCCGCTTAGCTCCCGGCGACGGCCGCAAGATGCTTGTGGGAAAGTCGCCGGCCACAGGCGGATGTGCATTGCTGTTGCCGCGGCGCCACCCTACCTGCCACTTTGGAGCCACAAAGACCGGACACAGTGCAGACTATTGGAGTTGCTGCCGGTTCGGCGGGCCTGCAGCGGAGCACGATCAGAAGACCGTCTCGCCTCAAAAAGAGGCACAACTCGGATGCGCGATGCGCTTTCGAGAGTGGTGTGTTGTGGCCTGTCAAATGTGAGAAGCCTGAACCTGAAACGGTCATGAGCGCGGGGATGGTAAAAAAGGGTCGCTGGGCTGCCGTGCCTCGGATGGGTCGCCTGGCCGCCCGTACCATCTCCATGACAGGCGCTGCGCTCATGATGACCGGCGCGGCGCTCATAGTGACCGGCGCTGCGCTCATGGCCTGGGCACTGCCGGCCGCTGCACAGCAGACACACACGCATGCCGCGGCACAGGCCGCCATCGAGCGCGGCCTCGGCGCCTACCAGGCGGGCTCGCGCGAGGCCGCCATCGCCGCCTTGGGCGAGGCGGCTTCCCGGGGCGACCCGTCGGTCCGCTTCGCCGCCGAGTTCTACCTTGCCCGCATCTACGCGGAGAACATCGGCGCCGGCGCCGACCAGACCAAGGCGTTCGTGCTGTTCCGCAAGCTCGCCGACGAGAACCTCACCGTCGATCCCGAGACCAGCAAACGCGCGCCGTTCGTCGCCAAGGCGCTGATCGCGCTGGCAGGATACGTCCGCGCCGGCCTCAAGGACATCGACTTGGCGCCCAACCCGGGCCGCGCCACCGACTACCTGCATCACGCGGCTGTGTTCTTCGGCGACCGGGACGCCCAGTTCGAGCTGGCCCGCCTCCATCTGAACGGCGAGGCCTCCGGCGACGATGTCAGGCGCGGCCTGCACTACCTGGCGGCCCTGACGGAGGAGAGCCACGCGCCGGCGCAGGCGCTGCTGGCCGACCTGTTCTGGCGCGGGCGCCACGT
>JBIOVC010000018.1:0-2199 GCA_044867545.1 Hyphomicrobiaceae bacterium
CCGGCTTCGACTTCTCCTTCCAGCCCTCGCTCGACCGCAACCGTGTCCTGACCCTCGCCCAGCTCGAGTTCATCGACCGCAACGAGGTCGTCCACGTCCTCGGCCCGCCCGGCACCGGTAAAAGCCAGGTATCCACAGCGACGCCGGGTTCGGGGCCGAGGGGAAGAGTCGCAGGGGATGTCTGCCTCAACGAGGTGATCGCGGACCGAGCCCGGCAGTCGGTGCGCCGGCTGCCGGGCTACAGTGTCGGTGCGAGCCAGGTTGAGCAGGGCGTCAAGACCTGAGAGATCCCCGATCGTCTCTTCGACGTGAAGCCGCTGCCCGGTTCGACCGTGTCGAGCGGGCAAGTGTAACGAGATGGTGGCGGCCTGTCCGGCCACGAATGACGTACCTGACTGCGCCGATCGATCGCGGGCTCGTCCACCTATGGGGAGAAGGCGATGATCAAACGCACCATCGGCATCGACCTGGCCATCCGTGGTGACCAAGTCGCCCAGATCTTTGACGACGGCAAGCCTGTCGGCAAGCCGATTCGCTTCCGCCTGACCTCTGAGTCGCTGACCAGCTTCGTGCAGAAAGTGACCGCGGATTTGCCGCCAGGGGCGACCATTCAGGCGTTGATGGAGCCCACCGGCATGTCCTGGTTCCCGATCGCCGTGTGGCTCGCGCGCGCCCGCGCCGAGGCGATTCGGGTCAAAGGAAAGCGCGTCAAGGCGCTGCGCCGTTATCTGAGCGAGCATGCCAAGACCGACAACAGCGATGCCCATACTCTCGGCGCCATGCCGAGCTATGGCGGCCCGGCGTTCGATCCCGTCCACATCCCGTCGCCCCGGCAGCACGCCCTCCAGCGCCTGACCAAGCAGCGGGCGCGGTATCAGGACGCGATCTGTTGCAGCAAGCGCCGCTTGCTTGACTTGCTTCGCTGGGCATGCCCGGCCCTCGAGGCAGTTCTGCCGGATCTAAGGACGCGGTTGTCATTGGCACTTCTCGGCCACTTCTTGGATCCAAACGCCATCCTCGGCGCCCGTCGATCGACGCTGGCCCGTTTCATCGGGACGAATGCATCGGGCAATCACCCGCACTCCGGGCCGTTCGTTGACCAGCTGATCGATCGCTTGAAGATGGCCGCACGCGAGACGCTGGCGCTGCACGGCGATGCCATCGACTTCACCGAGCTGCAGTTCGAGGTGCGTCATGAGGTCGATCAGTGCATCCGTCTCCTCGATGCCGTCGCGGAGTTGGATCAGCGTATCGATTCCCTCTATCGAGAGCTGCATCCAACCGACGCACTGCGCTCCATCCCCGGCGTCGGATTACACTTGGCGCCCGTTCTCTTGGGCGTGCTGCATACCGCCGACCGGTTCCGCGGCGAACGCCACGTACGCGGGTTTTGCGGCCTGTTCCCGACACGAAGCGCATCCGGTGGCGTCGAGCGCCCGGGGCAACAACTGACCAAGGCCGGCAACGATCGCATCAAGAAAGCGCTGTTCCTCGCCGCTGACACCGCGCGCAAGATCGATCCGCAGCTGGCCAAGGTCTATTGGCGCCTGATGGTCCAGAAAGGCCACCATCACAAACAGGCCCTATGTGCCGTCGCCACGCGGCTCGTGAACCGCATCTTCTGCGTTCTCAAGTCCGGCAGGCCATACGTTCTTCAGGATGATACCGGCGCGCCTATCGGCATCGCCCAAGCCAAGGCAGTCATTCTCGAACGGTTCACCGTGCCCGCTGACATCCGGTCAGGTCGATGCCGAAACAGGCTCGTGCCTGTACAGGCTGGAGGATGAACGTCGGCTGCGAAAGGCCTTCACAATCGGTACGAGATCACCTGGCGGTGGCGCTCGGCCGCGAGGAGGGGAGCTTCGACTCGCTGGCCGGCTGGCTGGAGGCCTACTTTGCCGTCGAGGTGACCACGGCGCAGAGCTCGCGGGCGGTGCAGCGCCGCGATCTCGGGCGCTTCCTCGCCTTCATGCAGCTGGAGGAGGGGAGTGATGACCGCTCGCTGTGGACGAGCCGCTTGTCGCGGGCGTTCCTCGACGCCCTCCACAAAGAGCTCGATGCAGACGGCAGCCGGCGCTTTTCCGACCGCACCATCGCCCGCATCGCCGCGCACCTAAAGACCTTCGCCAAGTGGATCCATCGCCTACGCCCCTTCCGCCTCGGTGATCCCACCGAGAAACTGAAGACCGTCCTTGTTGG
>JBIOVC010000019.1:0-6827 GCA_044867545.1 Hyphomicrobiaceae bacterium
GAGGTGGGGTCAGACCCGCCGGGGCTGACCCCATTCCGTTACCCGCACTTCTTCTGCGCTTCGTTCCAGGTCTTGCCCGACGGGCACAGAACCTTGGTGCCCGACTTCGTCGTTCCGCCGCTGGTCGTGCTCTTCGGCGGATCCTTGACGACCTTGGGCGGGTCCTTGACGACCTTGACCTTGGGTGGGTCCTTGATGATCACGGCTTTGGGCGGGTCTTTGACGACCTTCGGCGGGTCCTTGGTGACCTTGGGTGGGTCCTTGATGATCACGGCCTTGGGCGGGTCTTTGACCACCTTGGGCGGGTCTTTGACGATCACCTTGGGTGGGTCTTTGACGATCACGTCCTTAGGCGGATCTTTGATAATCACGCCCTTGGGTGGGTCCTTTATGATCGGCCCCTTGGGCGGGTCCTTGATGATCACGTCCTTCGGTAGCTTCGGGTCCTTGGATGGGTCCTTGACGATGATATCCTTTTGTATCTTCGGGTCCTTGACGATCGGCTTGATGACCTGCGCGACGCACTTCTGGGCGGCCGCATTCCACCACTGGAACGTCGGGCAGCAGTGGCCCTGGCTCAGGTGCTGACCCTTCGGGCAGAAGATCGGTTGGAACACCTGGAGGACGCAGTGCTGCTTGGCCTTGTTCCAGACCTGGAGGGCCGGGCAGCAGTGGCCCTGGCTCAAGTGCTGGCCCTTGGGGCAGGCGACCGGTGCCGCCTGCAGCACGCAGGCCTGCTGCTTGTAGCTCCAGGAACTGGCCGGCGGGCAGCAGTGGCCCTTGCTCAAGTGGTGCTTCGGCGGGCAGATCGGCAGCGGCGGTGGCCGCACGCTGATCGTGAACGGGAGCGGGATCGGTATCGGGATGTAGTAGGTGCCGGTGCGCGGCCGGCGGATATAGACCGGGCCCGGACGGCTGGCGACACTCGGCGGCCGCTCCACGATGTCGCTCGCCGGGCTGATGCGCCAATAGGATTCGCCCCAGTCCGGCGATGCGTCGCCGATCACGAGGGGGCCGTCATAGATGTGCAGATATCCGCCGGCCCGGCTCTGAATGCGCGGGTCGGGGATATCGGGTACGGATTCGAGGCTCCAGTCCGGCTCGATACCCGGCTGTCCCAAGGGAGCAGCGACAGGCTGTCCGCCGGCATTCTGGAGATAGAGACCGGTGCCGATGTTCAGCAGCCGGAAATAGGGGCTCTCCTCGGCCGGCTCGAACAGCCACTGGGCCTCGGGTGCCCGTCTGGACAGGGGCGAAGCCTGGGGCACGTCGCCCTCGACGTTCAGCAGGTCGTCGGGCGACCATCGGTTCTGGATGACGAAGAAATCACTCTGAGCCAGAGCGGGGCCGACAGCTGTGAAGGCGGCGAGCAGCAGCGCGCCGGTCCGGCCGAGCCATCGGCTCCAGCCACCGCACGATATGTCCGACATGGGTTTCCTCCCTGGCGACGGCCCGATAACCGTCAGTGGACGGATCGAGACTGCCCGGCGTTCGCAGCATCAAGTCGCCTGCCGCGAGCTTACGGTCCAATGCCTGGTGCGATCAATTCGGAATCGGATGCGGACGGCGTTCTCAGGCGCGATGTTGCGGCCGCGGCGTTGCTCGATATGCCGGAAACGGGCAAAAGCAGGGTCAGGCCACCGCGATCTTGACCGTCTCGACGACCTTGCCGCCGCCGTCGTCGAGCCACGTCATCTCGAGATCGCCCGGGCCCGGCACCCGCATGTGAAAGGCGAGATAGGGGTTGGCCGAGATGCCGGGCCGCAGATCGGCCTTGAACACCTCGGTGCCGTTGAACCGGGCAACGAACGAATGGATGATGCTGCGCGGGATGAGCTTGCCGCTGCCGTCCTTGCGCTGGCCGGTCTCCATGACGTGCGTGACCAGGGTCTTGACCTCGATCACGTCGCCGGCCTTGATCGAGCCTGGAATGCGAACGCGCGGTCTGGTGGTCGTCGTCATCGCACATGCTCCGTCTGGCTAGTGTGATTCAGATCGAGAAGTCCGCTGACGAACCTGGCCCGACCCGATGTTGCGGACTTCTCGATCTGAATCACACTAGAAACCTTGATTTGCTAGTGTCCTTCAGATCGCGAAATTCGTTCCGAGCTCGCGGCACAATAAGACGAATTTCGCGATCAGGGCACTAGCCGTCAGCCGCCGCACCCGCCGATCGTCACCTGAACCGACTGGCGTGCCAGCACGAACTTGCCGTCGCTCAGCTCGGCGACAGCCAGAACTTCCTGCGTCTCGGCGAGGCGCATGCGGCTTGCGACGCTGGCCCTGCCCGAGGCGGGGGTGAAGCGGAACGTGGCGACCGCCGGCTGCGGGTTCGCGGTCGAGATCAGGTGGACGGCCTTGACGAAGTCGTTCTCCCTCATCGGGCTGTCGACGGAAACGGTGAAGGGGACCATGTTGCCGTTCTCGGCGACGGCAGGAAGCTCGAGCGCGATGCGGCCTTCGCTCGGCGTTGCGCTGCCGAGGACGTCCTTCAGCACCTGCTGCCAGCCATTGCTTGGCGCCTTGGTCTGCGCCAGTGCGGTGCCTTGCGTCAGAACCGCTGCGGCGCATGCACCGAGCACCAGCTCGCGCCGGTCGATAGTCCTGATCTCGATGCGCTGCAACATGCCCGTCGCTCCGGCGGGGACCGGCAGGGCATTCCACATCCCGCTTCAGGGATCAGCGTTAACGCTGGAGCACGGTCCCCTTGAGTTCGCGCACGTAGCATATGAGAATGCGCGGAGCAATTTCAAAGCGGCCCGGAAAGCGCACGAATTCGGTTTCGCGGCGAGATCGCCAGAAGCGAACCCAGGGGGAGCACAAATGATTAGGGCTGACAGGCGTGAGTTCACGGCAGGGCTAGGGGCGGCCATTGTCGGCACATCGTTCTACGGCTTTCCGGCGATTGCGCAGGCCGCTCCGAAGGTGGTGATCATCGGCGGCGGGCCCGGGGGGGCGACGGTCGCCAACCAGCTCTCGCAAGCCGAACCGAAGATCGATGTGACGCTGATCGAGGCGCAGCCACGTTATACGACCTGCTTCTTTTCGAACCTCTACCTCGGCGGGTTCCGCACCTTCCAGTCGATCACGCATGACTACGAGGGGCTGCGCCGGCGCGGGGTCAGGATCGTCCGCGAGCTCGCCACCGACGTCGATACGGCGAAAAAGATCGTGCGCACGCAGGGCGGCAGGAGCTATCCGTACGACCGGCTGGTCGTGTCGCCGGGCATCGATCTCAAGTACGATTCGATCGAGGGCTATTCGCGGGACGTGTCGCGGGTGATGCCCCACGCTTATCAGGCCGGCACGCAGACGACGCTGCTCAAGAGGCAGCTCGAGCGGATGCGCAATGGCGGCGTGGTCGTGATGGCAGCGCCGAACAACCCCTACCGGTGTCCGCCGGGGCCCTACGAGCGCGCGTGCATGATCGCCCACTTCCTGAAGACCAGGAAGCCCAAGTCGAAGCTCGTGATCCTCGACCCGAAGCGGAGCTTCTCCAAGCAGCCGGTGTTCATGGAGGCGTTCCAGCGGTACTACAAGGACAATCTCGAGCTGAACCTGAGCACGGAGCTCGACGACTTCACGGTCGTGAAAGTCGATCCCAAGGCGATGGTGGTCACCACCAAGGGCGGCAAGACGGTGAAGGCGGACGTCGCCAACATCATCCCGAACCAGCGTGCGGGCGAGATCGCGCACAAGGCCGGCCTTGCCGACGGCGACTGGTGCCCGGTCAATCCGGAATCATTCGTCTCGCGCAAGGTCGCCGGCGTCTACGTGCTCGGCGATGCCTCGGTCGCTGCCGAGATGCCGAAATCCGCGTTCTCCGCCAACAGCCAGGCGAAGGTGGTCGCCGCCGACATCGTGGCCGAGCTTTCCGGCAAGCCGAAGTTCCCGGCGACCTTCCGCAACACCTGCTGGTCGATGCTGGCGCCCGATGACAGCGTCAAGATCGGCGCCAACTACACGCCGAAGGGCGGCAAGCTCGAGCCGTCGGGGTCATTCGTGTCGAAGCCCGGCGAGGACGTGGCCATGCACAAGGCCAACTACGAGGAGAGCCTCGGCTGGTACTCGGGCATCACCGCCGACATCTTCGCCAAGGGTTCGGCGGCGGCGACGGAGAAGGGCAAGAAGAGGGCCTGACGGGTCGCGTCTCGGATCGCGGGGCGGCGATTCAGATCGCCGTCCCGCTTCTATTTCGACTTGGCTGCCTTGCCGGCCGGCTGCGACGGCTTCGACATCGCGCCGAAATGCATGGCAAGCGCGGCCATCTCCTCATCGCCGAGCAGCTCCGTCACGGATTTCATAACCGGATTGCTTCGGTCGCCGCTCTTGTAGGACTTGAGCACGGCGACGAACTGGTCCGCTGGCCAGCCGACGATCGCAGGAATCGCGCCGACGCGGACGCCGTCGAGGCGGTGACAGGCGGTGCATTGCTGGGAGAGGTGCCGGCCGTAGGCCTTGAGGCGGACCTCGTCGGCGATGGCGCCGGCGCAGCAGACCGCGGCGAGCGTCGTCGCCAGTAGTGACAGGATTGCGCACACGCCGGTGTGGTTCATCGCGACTTCGACTCGACGTACTGCGCCAATGTGCGGGCACCCTGCTTCAACTTAGCGTGGCCGCCCGGCACATCCAAGCCGGCGATAGACGGGCGGCCGATGACAGAGAGGAATTCATTGCGGTAGACATCTGCGAAGGGGCTCGAGGGCGGCATGGCCGGCAAGATCTTCATCAACTACCGCCGCGGCGACGACGCGGGCTTCACCCAGGCCCTGTTCCAGCGGCTCGAGGACGAGTTCGCGACCCAAGACCTGTTCATGGATGTGGAAGGCCACATCAGGCCCGGCGACGATTTCGTCGAGGTGCTGAATCGGCAGGTGGCCGCATGCGACGTGCTGCTCGCTGTGATCGGGCCGCGCTGGGCCGAGCTGCTTGCTGCCCGCGCTGGCGATCGCGACGACTTCGTGGCGATCGAGATCAAGGCCGCGCTCGACCAAGGCAAGCGCGTCATCCCGGTGCTGGTCGGTGGCGCCGGCATGCCGCGTGCCGACTCGCTGCCCGGGCCGATCGGGGCGCTGGCGCGGCGCAACGCTGTGGGCCTGCGGCCTGAACGGTTCAAGGCGGACTGCCAGGGCCTCATCACCGCTCTGAAAGAGCAGCTCGCGGCGGCAGAGCAGGAGCGGGCCGCACGCACGGAGGCCGAGCGCGCTGCTGCCGAGGCAGCCCGGCGTGAGGCAGAGGCGCAGGCCGCGGCGCGCGCCAAGGCCACGGAAGAGCGAGGTCGTGCGCAGGCGGCTGCCGGGCTGTCGGCTGAGGAAATCCGCAAGGCCGAGGAGCTTGCCAACTGGGACTTCATCAAGGGGCGCGGCGAGGCGCAGGCGCTGCGCGATCACCTGGCGCGCTTTCCCGGCGGGGTCACGGCGCTCTATGCGCAGACGAAACTCGAGGAGCTGGTGTGGGCGGTGCTCGGCTCATCGCCCGACATGGCGGCGCTTCAGGCTTTCCTCGAGGAGTTTCCGAAGGGGGCGAACGCAGAGGCCGCATGGGGTCGCCGCCGAGCTGGAGCGGGCGGCGGCCGCGGCGAAGGCAGCCGAGGAGCGCCGCGCGCAGGAGACGGCCGAGTGGGGCGCGGTGGCGGCCAGCATCGACGAGGCCGAGATCGAGGCATTCCTCGCCAGGTGGCCCGACGGCGAGCATACGGTAGCCGCGAAGGTGCGCCTCAAGGAGTTGAAGGGCGGCCGGTTCACCCGGCGCGGGCTCATCAGGGCATTCGCCGGCGGCGCCGCCGCGACGGCGGCGTTAGGGGGCGCGGCCTACGTGACGTTTGTGCCGGGGCAGCCTGTCTGGCGGCTCATCAACGACCGGTCGCTGACCACACTCTCTGGGGGTGGACGTGCCCTCGCCATCACGCCGGACGGGCAGCAGCTCGTCGCCCCCGGCCGGTACATCTCAGTCGCGGGAGGTGAAGTCGTCGGTGGTTCGCTCAAGGCTTGGGAGCTGCCGAGTGGTCGCGAGCTGCGTGTCCTCTCCGGCTCTTCGGGCGATTTCCACTCACTGGCCGTCACGCCGGATGGCCGGCAGCTGGTTGCGGCCGAAGGCTGGTCGAATGGAAGTGTCAAGGTCCTGGAGCTGGCGAGCGGCCGCGAGCTGCGCACCCTGTTGAGGGATTCCGGCGGCGTCAGGGCCGTCGCAATCACTCCGGATGCACGGTATGTGATCGTGGCCCTCCCCTACAGCATCAAGGTGTTGGAGTTTGATAGCGGCCGTACGGTGCACACTCTCGACGTTTACTCGTCTTACGGGATCAGCACGATCATCTGCATCGCCGTCACCCCGGACAGCGGGCAACTTGTAGGCGGCGTCGGGGACCTCACGATCAGGATCTGGGATCCGGAGCGGGGTCGCGAGCTGCGCAAGCTCTCCGGCCATTCCACCGATATCCATTCCGTTGCGGTCACGCCCGACGGTCGGCACGTCGTCTCCGGCAGTTGGGACAAGACAGTCAAGGTATGGGACCTGGCTGGTGGCCGCGAGCAGCGTACGCTCTCAGGGCATTGGCACTATGTCGTCTCCGTGGCGGTCATGCTGGATGGTCGGCATGTCGCATCCGGCAGTTGGGACTGCACCATCAGAATCTGGGAGCTCGACAGCGGCCGTGCGCGGCGCACTCTTTCCGGGCATCTCGACACGGTGGATTGCCTCGCCGTTACACCGGACGGCCGGCACCTGGTGTCGGGAGGCTCGGATGGCACGATCAAGATCTGGGACATCAGCGACCTGTAGAGCGCCGCGGCGGCGTAGGGCGGAGTAGGCGAAGCCGCAATCCGCCG
>JBIOVC010000020.1:0-3347 GCA_044867545.1 Hyphomicrobiaceae bacterium
GGGCTGTAGTTGCCGGCGTCGTCGGCGGTCTCGTTGAAGATGTCGATGAAGCGCAGGGCATTGGCACCGGCCCGCTCGCGGATAATCTCGTTGATCTCGGTGGCGTCGTCGCTCCAATCGGCACGGCGCAGCACTGGCAGGCTCACCCAGTAGACGGCGGCATTGCGCCGCTTCAGCGCCTTCATCACACGGTCGACGCGGCGGCCGTACTCGGCGCGCCACTCGTCACTGTCGATGGTCACGCGCTTGCCGTTCGGCAGGCGTATGGCGGTGCGGTCGTAGGCTCCCATCATGACGACGGCGATGTGCATGCTGTCGGTGGCGAGCGAGTCCTCGAAGGCGCGCAGCGCCTCCTCGGAATCCTGCCTCGCGAGCCCGGACAAATTGCGGGCGCGGCGCTGGATCTGCAAACGGCGCTCGCCGGCGAATGCCACCACCATGCCCTCGAGCAGGCCGTCGGCGAACGAGTCGCCGATCACCTGCAGCCGGTAGGTGTCGTTCTCGGGAAACGGAGGCAGGTAGCTCGAGCCGAGGCCATCGCTTTGCGCAGCCGCAGGCGCGGCCGCCGCAATCGCGGCGATGAGCGCCAACAACGGGACGACAATCCCCCGCACCAGCTTCATCGGCAGATCTCCATGGTGACCTGACCAGAACCTGACGCTCACTGCGCTCACTCGTGCTGCGTCCGCAGCTGTTCGAGCAGATCGAGGCTCGGGTGACCGTCCTCGGCCAGTCCCCTGCTCCTCTGATAGGACCGTATCGCGGCGCGCGTCAAATTGCCGATGATGCCGTCGACGCTGCCGGCCTCGAAGCCGTGGGCGTGGAGGCGCTGCTGCAGCTCCTCGCGCTCGGCCCGCGCCAGCGCCTGCGTCTCGGCCGGCCAGGGCGCGGCGATCTCCGGAGCGCCGGCGAGCCGGTCCGCCAAATGGCCGACGGTGAGCGCGTAGGCGGTCGCATTGTTGTAGGCGAGCAGGGCGCGGAAGTTGCGGGTGACGAGGAAAGCCGGCCCGTGCGCGCCAGCCGGAAGCACGAGGCGGAGGTCCGAGGCAACCGGCGGCCAGAGGCGCCCTCGCGGCGCCGTCACTCCGAGGCCGCGCCAGAACGCTGCCGGACGCGTGACTGAGGGCGAGGAATGGGCGAAGTCGAAGCTCTCCGGCAGCACGACCTCGAAGCCCCAGGGCTCACCGCGCCGCCAGCCCGCCGTCGCCAGGTATTTTGCAGCCGAGGCCAGCGCGTCGGCGGGCGAGCCCCAGATGTCGCGCCTGCCATCGCCGTCGAAATCGACGGCAACGCGCGCGTAGGTGCTCGGCATGAACTGGGTGTGACCCATGGCGCCGGCCCACGAGCCGACGAGCGTCGTGGGCTCGGTATCCCGGCTCTCAAGGATCTGCAGTGCGGCAAGCAACTCCCGGCGCCAGTAGTTGGAGCGGCGCGTATCCTCGATCGCGAGCGTTGCGAGCGATCGGACGACCTGACGGGTGCCGACAGCCTCACCGTAGGCCGACTCGACGCCCCAGACAGCGACCAGCACGTGGCGGTCGACGCCGTAGCGCTGCTCGAGCGCGGCGAGGAGAGCCTGGTGTGCTGCGAGCTTGGCGCGGCCGGCCTCGACCCGCGTGTCCGAGACTATCGCACCCAGGTAGTCCGCGACGGTGCGGACGTGCTCGGGCTGCTTGCCCGCAAGGCTCGCGACCTCGCGATCGCGCTCGAGCCCGCGGATCGCCCGGTCGAACGTCGCGGCGCTGATGCCACGCGCCAGCGCCTCCGCCCGCAAGGAGGCGAGCAGCGCAGCCATCTCCAGGTCGGCGACCGGCGCGCCCGGCTCCGCCGCCGTCGGCTGCACAATCGCGAGCGATACCGCGAGGGCCGCGGTGGCAATCGATGTTCTGATCGAGCCGATGAGCACGGCCAAGTCCCCTCAACGATCGACGGTGGAGGCGCGCAGTTGGACGAGCGTTGGCGTGCCCGGCCAGCAGTCGACCGGCATGCGGCTCGATCGCTGATAGAGCCCGACCTCGCGACGGGTGATCGAGCCGATCTTGCCGTCGACCTTGTCGATGGCATAGCCGAGGCGCTGCAGCCGGTGCTGCACCTCCTCGATGTCGGCGGTCGCGAGCTGGCGAATGCCGCGCCAGGGAGCCGCAAAGTCGCCGGCGCCCAGGATGCGGTCGGAAAGGTTGCCGACGAACAGCGCGTAGAGATCGGACATGTTGTAGCGCCGGATCACCTTGAAATTCTCGGTGACGAGAAAGGCCGGCCCGTATGCCCCGCCCGGCATCATCAGGTAGGCGGTGGCGCCGATCGCCTCGGGCGGGAACTCGCGGCCCGCTGTCGGCCGGACCCCGAGCCGCGCCCATTCCCCGATCGGGCGCTCGGCGGCGGGCCCCTCGTTCGCGCAGTCGACCGCAGCCGGAAGCTCGACCTCGTAGCCCCAGGCAAGGCCGGTGACCCAGCCCTTGTCCTTCAACTGCTTGGCGGCTGAGGCCAGCGCGTCGGGAACCGAGTTCCAGATGTCCTTACGGCCGTCGCCATCGATGTCGTAGGCGTAAGAGTAGAAGTCGGTCGGCATGAACTGCGGCAGGCCGAGCGCGCCGGCCCACGAAGCGCGCATATCCTCGTGCGCGATCACGCCGTCCTGCAGCATCCGGAGTGCGGCGAGCAGCTCGGCGCGGAACATCTCCTTGCGCCGGCCGAGATAGGCCTGGGTGGCCAACGCGGTGATGGCGTGGTGGGGCAGCTTGTGGCGGCCGTAGGCGGTCTCGCGGCCCCAGACGCCGATCAGGACGTGGCGCTCGACGCCGAGCTCGCGCTCGATCTTGGCGAGGACCTCCGCATGCTGGGTCATGAATGCGCGGCCCTGCTGGGAGAGGCGGGCCAGGTAGTCGCGATTGAGGTAGTCCTGCGGCGGCTTGACGAACTCGGCCTGGCCCTTGATCTCGGCCGGCTTCTGGCCCGGCAGCACGAGATCGGGCAGCGCGCGATCGGGGGTCACGCCGCGGAATGCGCGGTCGAAGGTGGCGCGGGTGATCCCGATGGCTTCGGCCTCGGGCCACAGCGCCTCGACCCACTGCCGGAAAGTCTCGTCAGCAGCGGCCACGCGCGGGCACGCAAGCGCGAATGCGAACAGCAGGGCGGCAGCGACGGTCGCTGCCGTTCGACGGCTCGACTGCATCTCCCCTCCCCGAGCTTCCCACTCAGCGCAGCGCCAGCATACCAGGGCCGCCGGCCGATCGAAGCGATAATTGCGTGATTCCCTGGGCAATTGTTTGACGATTGGAAGTTCCCGCCGGCTACGGGAGACGTGCGCGTCGCTCCTCCCAGGCGTAGGCGTCGGCGACGATCCGGTC
>JBIOVC010000021.1:0-5267 GCA_044867545.1 Hyphomicrobiaceae bacterium
GTGACACACGAGATGGGTTTCGCGCGCAAGGTCGCCCATCGCGTGGTGTTCATGGACAAGGGCGAGATCGTCGAGGACGCGCCTACGGCCGACTTCTTCGGCAAGCCGCGCAGCGAGCGCGCGCAGACTTTTTTGTCGAAGATCTTGCAGCATTGAGCCGCACGGGCGGCGGCCCGATGATGGCCACGGAAGATTCCCGTCGCCTGATGTGGTCAGTGCGCGCGCCGCGAAGGCTCTCCCCCCTCCAGGGGGAGGTGGGAACCCGCAGCTCGCGCGCAGATCACTCGGTAATCCGAGCGCGCAGCAACTAACGTTCCAGCGTTCGCGTCTAACAATGACAAACAGCCGATCGCGTTCCCGCGGCGCATTTGCGCCGGGGCGTGAAACTGAATCCCCACCTCGAGGGTGGACGGAGCACCGATCCGCCCGACGACAAGCGTCGCGCGCGCGGAAATCGACAAGCTGGCAGCCCGTGGTCAACCGAGCGTCTTGCCACTAATTGAAAGTCCCGAGAGCCCGATTGGTTGGAGAGAACCGCCGTGCACGGACGTGATCATCGCGGGCCGCCTGCTAACCACCCAAGCCGATCCAGCCGCGCTGCCGGTCTTGTTCTGGCTTCATCACGACCTGATTGTCGAAAAGATCCAAGCGGCCGTGGATGCGATCGCCGACGACGCGCACGCGTTGACACTCGAACAGCGAGCAGAGCTGCTCGGTCAAATTGATGTCGATCGGTTAGCCGTCGAACGTGAGGAGGAACACTTCCTCACCGAGTCGGTCGCCGGAGGCGCGAACGTCCTGCGCCGGCCGGACGCCGATCCCAGGGCTGTCCTCGGGCTCGACGATGGCATGCCGACACCGTGATAGCTGACCGATGCGGCCTCCTTGTATCGGTTAGCGGGGCCAGCTCCTGCGCCGATGAGGGGGCTGGCCCCACCCGCCCGAGTCCTTGAACCGTCGCGATGGGCCACGAGCGGTCCTCGGTCGCACGGGTCTGTGGTTGGATGCAGGTTCCTGTGCCATGCTGGCCGCTGGATAAGGGCCGATAAGTTTGGGTCGCCGCTTATGTTTGTGATCGAAGACGAAGCACACGCGGAACCGCAAGAAGGTCAATTTCGAACCAGGGAGCAAGCAATCGCTGAGCTTGAACGCAGGGCCGCGATCCCATGGAACGATGCCCCCAATCGGGCACCTTGTACGAACTGGCTTAATTGCGGTCGCCTATACGAATTGGTCGAATATGACGACACCACGAATACTTGGAAAGAATTATCGCGCACGTTGATACTTGAGATTTCCGCTGCCGGTGTCCGATGGCACTCTGAGGAAAGGACCGGGGATTCCTAGCGCGTCGAGTCCGTTTCGACCGAGTTCAGCGGGGCCCTTCCGCTTCGACCCCAAGACCGGGGCCTCTAGGGACCGTGTGTTGTCTGGTAAGTATCGCGGGTCCGCCGGCCCGCTACCATTGAGCATAACCGCTGATCATGACGCGCGCGGGACGAGCGCAGTGAGGGACGATTTATGAGCCGGTGTTCTCCTTTGCAGCCGAGCGCGGGGGGCGATGGTGCGGCCACCAAATTCTGAGGTGACCGTTCTGAGGTTTGCGTCGCCGGTTACCAACGTCAGCCCGTTCTTGATGGCCGTTTCCGCGATGAGGATGTCGCGAAGTTTGATTCGGATGCCGCTTCCTCCCATCTTCTCTTTCAAGGCGAGCGAGCATTTTTTTAAAGGCACTATCCTCCGCGGACCATTTCCCACCACCCCACTTACTGACACCCCACACGGTACTCTCGGTGGCCAAGGACTCGGGAGCTATCTTCTCGAACGCCGCACGAAGCCGAGCCCGCATCTGCTCGCTTGTCGTGCTGTCGAGTTCATCCAACTGCACGTGGGTGGCAAACAGCCGCCAGCCGGAGTAGGCGGAGATTGCGACGTCGCCCTTCGCGACGGCATTGAATTCAGTGGTATCGAGCATGTAACCAGACCCATGCTCACCCGAGCCTTCGACCGCCATATGAGTGCCCCGCGCGGCGCTAAGGTGCCCGCATTATCTCTTCGAAACGGACCCAGTCGAGGTGGTGATGCTCAACCAGGTGACGGGCAACTTCGCGCACCTCGGTTTCGTACTTGAGCAAGCGAGCGACCGCACACGCGCGACCCTGCTCGCGAAGCTCTTGTCTCTCGCGCGTTTCACCGGGTGTATGTTTGTCGAGTATTTGCCCAATCCTAAAGCGATCGTCCCTACCCCTATCCCAGTTGACTGGGGGTCTTAAGGTCTCCTCCGCCTCGCATCCCGCGTACCATTTGGCGATTTGCTCGAAAGGTTGCAGGTGCCCCTCGTCTGCTGAGATTTCGGTGTGGCCGCTTTGGTTCACGAGATCGAGGTAGATGCCCTCCACCGTCAGATCGAACGACCACGCAACCACGGCATGGCCCGCTTCGTGGAATGCAACGCGTTCCTTGTCGTCAGGGTCCCAGTTCATGTCGCCGTCAGCGCCCGCCGCCCCGCGTCGGTGATCCGCAGGCGCGTGACCTGCATAGTTAAGCCCGCAAAAGCTGTCGGATGTAGCCGACTGCCCCGCCGATCAAAGCTCCCCAAACGATCCAACGAATCGGTAGGTAGAGGGCCAGACAAAACCCGTAGGAGTAGCCGACATCGCAGGTTTCAAAATGTGGGTTGGGGTTCAGGTAGAACAACCCAAGAATCGCTCCGATAAGCCCACCGAGAGCAACGGCGCAAATGAGTGCTACTTGACGCTCACGCTTCCACTCCAGCGGGTTCATCGGCTTGCCTCCGCCAGCGCCCGCCGCCCAGCCCCTCAATTGGACCGACGCGGCATCTGTCGCGGGTCGAAGGTGATTTCAATGTCCTTCCAGAGTGCGTAGTTTTCCGGCTTCAACATGGTGAAGGGCTGGCCGCTGTGTATGGCGCGAAGCGCGCTGTCGCGGGCGGCGATGGAGACGGGACTCGATCCACTCTTGATAACCCTGGGCGGGGCCGCAAGGGTGCCGTCAGGGTTCAGCAGAATCCTGATCGTCACGATTAGCTCCTCCGGATCGCGCACATTGGCCGGGGGCTCCCATAGGGACGAAAGTCTTGTGATGAGCGCACGAACTTCAACCAGTCGAGGATCACCCGCCGATAGTCCATGTGTGGGACCTTGCGCACGACAACTTGCTAGCGCGATCGCCGTTGCGGCGACAACAACGCGTCCCCATGACATCCCCCACCCCCGACTTTTCGCTCACTGTGCTCGCCTACGCCACCACCGCCAGCGCCCGCCGCCCCGCGTCTGTGATCCGCACGCGCGTGACCGCCATCGGTGTCTTGCCCGCCAGCATGCGCTCAGTCGTCGCGGTGGCCAAGCCCTCGCGGACGAGTGCACCCAGTAGCCGTGCAGTGAATCCGTGCGCGATCATTAGCGCCTCCGGGCAACCGTCGCGGCACGACGTGAGCAATTCGAGGGCGCGCTGACGTTCGGGCTGGTGGGTGGGACTGATGCGGCGGGTGTCGGACATGGCTTGGGAAGCCATATCACGAACAGGGATACGCCCTGGGATAGCCTGCCCTATCGACCACATTGTGCATTAAAATCAAACGCTTATGCGGCGGCGGGGCGGAGCGCCGACAGGCGCACGGGTCAGCGGCACCCGTCGGGCCTGCCGCGTCAGAGGCGCGTGAACACACTTCTGGCGCGGCCGGCCAGGCGCTGAGCGCAGCGCCTGGCGTCCCATAACGCGGGACGATGTCGGCTTCGGAGGGCATCGCGCCCATCCCGACACAAGAGAAGGCCCCGGGGAGGTTGACCGCCGGGGCCTAGCAGCCTCGTTTCTGATCAGGGGATTCGATTCAAGGCCGCCGACAGAACCATATGTACAGCCGGAGCAAATTTCACGATAATTCGCCGTAAAATTGTGCGCAAGATTGCAGCACCCGCGCGCCCTTCCGTAGACGCCGCGTATACGGTCGGCATCGCGGGCAGCAATGTTGCGGGACACTTTTCCTATTGACTCCCGGAAGCGCGCCGAGCTTTCCCGTCTTCCAGGCAGGCTCTGGAGCGCACTTGCCCGTAGCGACCGGCGATCGATGCGATTAAGAGCCTGAGGCCGGCCGGCCACAGCCGTCCAGGCGCCAACGACCAACAGGGGAAGATCACGTGCCTGGAGCGCTGTCCCACATCAAGGTGCTCGACCTTTCGCGCGTTCTGGCGGGGCCCTGGTGCACGCAGAACCTCGCCGACCTCGGCGCCGATGTGATCAAGGTCGAACGGCCGAAGACGGGAGACGACACGCGCGCCTGGGGCCCGCCCTGGCTCAAGGACGCCGACGGCCTCGATGCGTGCGACTCGAGCTACTACGCGTCCACCAACCGCGGCAAGCAGTCGATCACGCTGAACCTGGCGGCGCCCGAGGGCCAGGCGATCGTGCGGGAATTGGCGGCAAGCGCGGACGTTCTGATCGAGAACTACAAGGTCGGCGATCTGAAGCGTTACGGCCTCGACTACGCAAGCATCGCGCACGTCAACCCCGGCATCGTCTATTGCTCGATCACCGGCTATGGCCAGGACGGCCCCTCCACGGAAAAGCCCGGCTACGATTTCGTGTTCCAGGGCCTCGGCGGCCTGATGAGCATCACCGGCGAGCGCGACGACAGGCCCGGCGGCGGCCCGCAAAAGGTCGGCGTGGCTGTCGCCGATGTGATGACCGGCATGTACGCCAGCGTCGCCATCCTTGCCGCGCTGAACCACCGCGCGGTGAGCGGGCGTGGGCAATACATCGACATGGCGCTGCTCGATTGCCTGGTCGCCCTCGGCGGCAACCAAGCCGTCGGCTACCTCGCCACTGGCAAGCCGCCGGGCCGTTACGGCAACGAGCACCAGAGTCTGGTGCCCTACCAAGTGTTCGCGACCGCCGATGGCCACATCATCGTCGCGGTCGGCAACGACACACAGTGGCAGCGCTATCTGGAAGCGATCGAGCGACCTGATCTCGCGAGCAACCCGCGCTACGCCAAGGTGACGGGCCGCGTCGTCGGCCGCAAGGACCTGATCCCCGATCTCGCGCGCACCATGCTCGAGCGCACCACCGCCGAGTGGGTGGAGCGGATCGAGGCACACGATGTGCCGTGCGGGCCGATCAACACCTACGATCAGGTGTTCAAGGATCCGCAGGTCCTGCATCGCGGCCTGCGCATCGACATCGCCCGCTCGGACGGCGTCATGGTGCCGGGAATCGCGAGCCCGCTGCGTCTCGCAGGCACGCCCGTG
>JBIOVC010000022.1:0-3158 GCA_044867545.1 Hyphomicrobiaceae bacterium
TTGTCCGGATCGGTGCCGAGCTTGAAGGTGACGGTCAGCGTCATCACGCCGTCGGTCGTCGCCTGGCTCGACATGTAGAGCATGTCCTCGACGCCGTTGATCGCCTCCTCGATCGGCGTTGCGACCGTGGCCGCGATTACCGTCGGGTTGGCGCCCGGATAGGTGGCGCGCACGATCACCTGCGGCGGCACGACCTCCGGGTACTCCGAGATCGGCATCACCCTGAGCGCCAGCAGGCCGGCGACGAAGATCAGCACCGAGAGCACGCCGGCGAAAATCGGCCGGTCGATGAAAAACTTGGAAAGGTTCACGACACCAATTCCTCGTTGGCGGCCGACGCCGTCCGCGCCGGCCCGCCCTATCGGTTGGAGTTACCGCTGCTCCGACTGCGCGAGCTTCGCGTCCATCGACACGACCTCGGGCTTGACCAACGCACCCGGGCGCACGCGCTGCAGCCCGTTGACCACGATCCGCTCGCCGGCGTCGAGACCGCTCGTCACGATCCGCATGCCGTCGACCGAAGCGCCGAGCGTCACCGCGCGGTAGGCCGCCTTGCTCTCGGGATCGACGACCATCACGAACTTCCTGCTCTGGTCGGTACCGATCGCCCGCTCGCTGATGAGCAGCGCCGGCTCTGCCTTCGCCTGGCCCATGCGCAGCCGCGCGAACTGGCCGGGGATCAGCTCGCCGGCCGCGTTGGCGAACACCGCCCTGACCCGCACCGTGCCGCTCTTGACGTCGACCTGGTTGTCGATGAGCTGCAGCTTGCCCTTGTACGTCGTGCCGTTGCTCGTCGCCGTCGTCATCTCGACCGGAATGCGGCCGACCTCTGTATACGCGTTCGCGCCCAGCGCCTTCAGCGCACGCACGACGACTTCCTCGTTGGCGTTGAAGCTCGCGTAGATCGGATCGACCGAGACGAGGCTCGTCAGCACGGGTGCACCGGGCCCGGCCGCGATCAGGTTGCCGACCGTCACCTCGAGCCGCCCGACGCGGCCCGCGACCGGCGCCCGCACCTCGGTGTAGCCGAGGTTGAGCCGCGCGATTTGCAGCGCCGCCTCGGCCGAGCGCAGCGTCGCCTCGGCCTCGCGCTGGGCGCTGAGCCGTTGATCGATGGTGCTCTCCGAGATCGCACTGGAGCCGGTGGACCTGAGCTGCTGACTGCGGTCGAGATCTTTCTGCGTGAGCGCCTGCCGTGCCTGCGCGGCGCTGACCTGCGCCTCGAGCCGGTCGACCTCCGCCGCGTACGGCGCAGGATCGATGGTGATGAGGAGGTCACCCTCCTTCACCAGCGCGCCTTCGCGGAAGTGCACTTTCTCCACCGCACCAGCGACGCGCGAGCGCACTTCGACACGCTCTACCGCTTCGAGCCGGCCGGAGAATTCATCCCACACCGAGACGTCGCGCTGCTCAACCGTTGCGACCGATACCGGAATCGCCTGAGGGGCCGCCTGCTGCGCTGCACCCGGTTCCGAGGCCCCGTTCGTCGCCCCGATCAGCACCGCCGCGCTCGCGGCCGTGATGGCCACCGCTGCGCCTGAGATGACGAGACGCCGGGGGTTTGACAGAAATGCCATGATCAAAGCTCCATCATCCTTTTGTAGCGTGCGCTACATATGGTCGCTGGACGGGAGCTGTCAAGTGACTTATATAGTGGTCGGTAAGAAACGTCGATGACAAAAATGTTATCGACCTGGAGGACCTAGGCAGTGGCTATCGGACGCCCCCGTGAATTCGATGTCGACCACGCGCTCGACAAGGCGTTGGAGGTCTTCTGGCGCAACGGCTACGAGGGCGCCTCCATTGCAGATTTGACCGCCGCGATGGGGATCAACCCTCCGAGCCTATATGCCGCATTCGGCAACAAGGAGGCGCTGTTCCGCCGCGCGCTCGACCGCTATCTGACCCGCCACACCGGCTTCTGGTACGAGGCCCTTGCTGCACCGACAGCGCGGGGGATGGTCGAGCACCTGCTCCGCGAGAGTGCACGGTTCCTCACCGAGAAGCGCAATCCGCCCGGATGCATGCTGGTGCGCGGGGCGTTGTCCTGCAGCGAGGCGGCCGAATCGATCGGCCGGGAGCTGACCGCCAAGCGGTGCGAAGGCGAGACCGCGATCCGCGACCGGCTCGAGCGCGCGAAGGAAGCCGGCGAGCTGCCCCCTGGCCTGGAGCCTGCCGAATTCGCCCGCTACATCATGACCGTCCTGGAAGGCATGTCGGTGCGGGCTGCCGCCGGCGCAACCCGCGAGGAGCTGCTCGAGGTCGCCGAGATGACGCTCCGCACCTGGCCTGTCGAGGCGGCGCGCAAGGCGCCTGCGCAGGCGCAGTAGAAGAAGTCAGAAAAATTCTCTCCGCGTTGTCGATCCTGGACGCCGTCGTTCGTCGTGATGGCAGAGACCGGCTCGGGACCAGCCGGTCCGGCTCGCAACCCGAGAGGAGAAAGACAATGCGTTTCATCGCTTTCGTCAAAGCCACCAAGGACTCGGAAGCCGGCGTGATGCCTTCCGAGGAGCTGCTCTCAGCCATGGCAAAATTCAACGAGGAGATGGTGAAGGCCGGCGTGATGCTGGACGGCAACGGGTTGCACCCGTCCTCCAAGGCCGCGCGCGTGCGGTTTGCCGGCGGCAAGGGCGGCGAGACGACCAGCAAGCGCACGGTCATCGACGGGCCCTTTGCGGAAACCAAGGAGCTGGTCGCCGGCTACTGGATCCTGCAGACGAAGTCGCTCGCCGAGGCAGTCGAGTGGATCAAGCGCTGCCCCAACCCACACAACCAGGAGAGCGAGATCGAGATCCGCCAGCTGTTCGAGCTCGAGGACTTCGGCGAGAGCCCGGCGATTGATCACCACCGCCGCCTCGACCAGCAGATGAAGTCATAACGGAGAAAAATTCAGGGCGGCGTGTCGATTCTGAAGTGCGCCGTTCGACGGGATAGCAGAGCCGGGCAAGGCCCCGGTTTCTCAACCGAACGATTGGAGATGACAATGCGATTCATGTCGATAGTGAAGTCCTCCGAAGACTACCGCCTAGGTCCGCCGCCGCAGGCGCTTATGGACGCGATCGGTAAGCTCAGTGAGGAGGCCACCAAGGCAGGCGCGATGGTGGACATGGGAGGTCTGCTGCCGAGCGCCGCCGGGTTCCGCATTCGCTTGTCCCGCG
>JBIOVC010000023.1:0-2314 GCA_044867545.1 Hyphomicrobiaceae bacterium
ACGAACGAAGGTCAGCCTCATCGCGGCGATGCCGCGGGCGGAACAGGAAGAGGCCGGCCTCATCTACGAGGAATGCCAGCGGCTGGTCGGAGCCGAACAGCTCATCGCGCTGCTTGGCCACGTCAGGTTGCTGAAGCGGCGCAAGCGCACCGTGCATCCGGTCGAGAAGGACCTGCTGCAACTCTTCGGCCTCAACCGCGCCGGGCTCGCATTCCTGATGGAGCACCTCCATCCGCGCGCGATGCGACTGGCTGAGATCCGGAGCCGGTTGATTGCCGGGTGTCCGGCGCGGGTCGATGTCTCGCGCTCGCTGCAGACGCTGTTGTGGCTCGACCGAGACTTCTGGGTGCCGGCGGCGCTGCACTGGCTCGATACGAGGAAGCCGGCGCATCAGGAGACGGCGCTGTTCTTCCGGCGGCTCGATCGGCTCGCCTGGGTGCTGAAGCTCGCGTCGCAGGACCCGACGGATCAGGAGAAGTGCTTCATCCGGCTGATCAACGAGATCGACCAGCACGACAGCGTGGACCGGATCCCGGCGCTCCAGATCTCAGAGGCCCTGAAGAAGCGGATGGCGGCCAATCTCAGGGACAAGACGTTCTACAAGAAGCAATTCAGCGGGCTCGTGCTGCGGCGGATCAGCCGCAACCTCGGGTCCGATCCCGGGCCGATCGACGGCGACAACGTGACGATCGAGCATGTGCTCCCGCTGAAGGCGAAGGCCGAAGCGTGGGGCCATACGTTTCGCACCGAGGCGGACATCAGGGAGCACGCCCACCGGATCGGCAACCTCGTCTACCTCAGTCACCATGAGAACCTGCGCGCCGGCACGATGGACTATCGCTCGAAGCGCAAGATCCTAAAGCGGTCGGGCTTTCCGCTGACGAGGCTCGCGGCACGAGATTTCCCAGACTGGACGCCGGATAGCATTCGCTTGAGGACCGAGGCGCTGATCGGCGCTCTCGTTTCAGATTGGCAGATCGCAGTTTAGACTGGACGTGCATTGGATGGCCCGGGCTTCGGCGCCCCGGGGGAATCGTGCGGCGCGTGGTCGAGGGAAAGTGATGGGTGGACGGCTCGCGTCGGAAGACCTGCCGGTCGAGGAGCTTCTGTCCGGTCGCTATGCGTTCCGCATACCGCCCTTTCAGCGCGACTATGCGTGGACGAAGGCGGAGGCGGTCCAGCTCGTCGACGACATCGCCGCGGCACTCGACGACCAGGAGCGCACCGGCAACACCACGCCCTACTTCCTCGGCACCATGCTGTTCGTCGACCTCGGCGGCGGCGGGGCGGGGCCGCGGCTCGTCGAGGTGGTCGACGGCCAGCAGAGGCTGACGACGCTCACCATCCTCTTTGCCGTGCTGCGGGATCTCGCGCCCGTGTCGGAACAGGGCCGGCTGCACGCGCTGATCGCCGGCAAGGACAGCAATGCGTTCCAGCTCCAGATCAAGGCGGCCGATGCGGCTCATTTCGCTGCCGCAATCCAAACGCCGGGCGCGGCACGGCAGCCCCATGCCCCAGGGGATGCCGGGGGCCGGCCATCGCGTCAAAGCATCGAGGACATCCGCCGGGAGCTCCACGCGAGGCTCAGGCGCGACTTCACCTCCGAGGAGCGTCAAAAGCTAGCACGGTTTGCACTCAGTCACTGCCGCGTGCTGGTCGTCTCCTCCGACGACTTCGACTACGCCTACCAGATCTTCCTCACCATCAATGATCGCGGCAAGCGGCTGACCGTCGGCGACATCTTCCGCGGCGAGATCCTGGGTCCGCTCGATGGCGACCAGCGGCGGCGGTTCGAGCGGGTCATAGAGGAGATGGACAAGTACCTCGATGAAGCCGAGCAGACGCGGACCAGAGGCAAGACGTTCTTCTCGCATCTTGCGGCGATCTATGGATGGAGCGGCAAGGGGATCGTGCGGGAGCTCCGACGCGCGGTCGGACAGCTCGGCGGGCCGCGCGCGTTCGCGGGCGATGTGTTCGCACCGATGGCTGAAGCCTACCTTCGCATCAAGTCGGGCGCCGCGGCCGGCGGCGTGCCGGCGGAGATCGCGCACTGGCTGACCGCGCTCAACTGGCTCGAACGGCACGGCGACGACGACTGGATTCCGGCGGCGATGCTGGCGATGGTGCGGCTCAAGGACGATCCGGCGGCTCTCTCATCCTGCCTCGCGGAGATCGACCGCTTCGCGCACGGTCTGATGGCGCTCGGCTGCGGACGGCCGGCGCGCCGGCGTCACTTCGCGCCGATCGTCAAGCGCATGCTCTCGAGCGAGGCGATGCCCGACCCGCGCGCGCTGTTCGTCATCACGCCGCAGGA
>JBIOVC010000024.1:0-2680 GCA_044867545.1 Hyphomicrobiaceae bacterium
TTGCCGTGTCTGTCGGCGTCGGCGAGGTGCTGTGGCCGTGGATCGGTGTCGAGAACATCGACCTCGTGTTCCTGACGGCGGTAGTCGGCGTCGCCGTTCGTCTGGGCCTGTGGCCATCGCTCCTCGCCAGCGCGGCGGCGGCGCTCTGCTACAACTTTTTCTTCACCGAGCCCTACTACACGTTCGCGATCGACGATCCCACCAATGTCATTGCAGTCGTGTTCTTCACCGTGGTCGCAGTTGTCGTTTCCAATGTTGCCGCGCGCGCGCGCGTGCAACTTCTTGCTGCGATGGAACGCACGCGGACGACAGAGTCGCTCTATGCGTTCAGCCGCAAGCTCGCGGGCGCCGGCACCAT
This sequence comes from Hyphomicrobiaceae bacterium, assembly GCA_044867545.1. GTDB lineage: Bacteria > Pseudomonadota > Alphaproteobacteria > Rhizobiales > Hyphomicrobiaceae > DATLZB01. Next base: position 359 of record JBIOVC010000024.1, read on the forward strand.
GGACGACGTGCTCTGGGCCACGGCCCACCAGATCGCGGCTATGTTGAAGGTGCGGGTCGTCCTGTTGCTGCCGGACGGCGGCTCGATCGTGCTCAAAGCGGGGTATCCGCCGGAGGACACTCTGGAGGATGCCGATCTGGCGGCTGCCAACTGGGCCTGGGAAAAGAATCGGCCTGCCGGGCGCGACTCGGATGCACTGCCCGGAGCCAAGTGGCTGTTCCTGCCCATGCGCACCGGCAGGGGGACAGCAGGCATCGTAGGTATCTGCCGGGACGAGCCTGGTCCTCTCCTGGGCTCGGAGCAGCGTCGATTGCTCGATGCCCTTGCCGATCAGGGGGCGCTGGCGATCGAGCGCGTTCATCTCGTGGAGGATATAGAGCGCGTGCGGCGGGTGGCCGAGACGGATCGCCTGCGGTCGGCGCTGCTGACCTCGATATCGCACGACCTGAAGACGCCGCTCGCTGGCGTGCTCGGAGCGGCGGGAACGCTTCGCGACCTTGGGACGTCCCTCGACGACGGCGCCAAGGCCGACCTCGTCGGCACGATCATCGACGAAGCGGAGAGGCTCAATCGGTTCATTGCAAATCTGCTCGACATGACCAGGCTCGAGGCGGGCGCGATCACGCCGAACGCGGCCTTGCACGACATCGGCGAGATCGTCGGCAGCGCACTCGAGCGCGCCAGCAAGGTCCTCGCCAGGCATCGCGTGGACGTGGGGATCGATGCGGACCTGCCGATGGCGATGGTGGACGCCGTGCTGCTCGAGCAGGTGCTCTTCAACCTTCTCGACAATGCCGCCAAGTATGCCCCGCCGGACACGACCGTCAGCGTTCAGAGCTGGCGCGGGTCCGATGGTCTTGTCCTCCAGGTCCTGGATGAGGGGGATGGGATACCCCCGGCCGATCTGGAGCGCATCTTCGACAAGTTCTATCGCGTCCAGAAGGGTGACCACGTGCGCGCCGGCACCGGGCTCGGGCTCGCCATCTCCCGCGGCTTCATCGAGGCCATGAACGGGACGATCACGGCTCACAACCGCAGCGACCGGAGCGGGGCGGTGTTCACCGTCAGGCTGCCCATACCGGCGCAGCCGAAACAGCTGGACGACGCGGCATGAGCGCTCCTCGGCTCAAGGTGCTCGTGATCGAGGACGAGCCGCCGATCCGCAAGCTGCTGCGGATGGGGCTCGGCACCCAAGGTTTCGACATCATCGAGGCCCCGAACGGCAAGGCCGGTCTCGAGCTGCTGGCCGAAAAGCCGGGCCTCGTGATCCTCGATCTCGGCCTCCCCGATATGCAGGGTCTCGACCTGCTGCGGACGATCCGGTCCCGCAATGAGGGCATCCCGATCATCGTGCTGTCGAGCCGCGGCGATGAAGCCGGCAAGGTCGCCGCGCTCGACCTCGGGGCCGACGACTACGTAACCAAGCCCTTCGGCATGGACGAGCTTCTGGCGCGCATGCGGGCAGCGTTGCGCCACCAGCTCCAGTCGCACGGCGAGCGGCCCGTATTCCAGCTCGGCGAGCTCAGCGTCGACCTGGTGCGCCGTATCGTCAAGGTCGCCGACAGGGAAGTGAAGCTTTCGCCCAAGGAGTACGAGCTGCTGCGTCTGCTCGTGCAGCATGCCGGCAAGGTCCTCACCCACAAGTTCTTGCTGAAGGAGCTCTGGGACGAGCCGACCGATCCGCAATATTTGCGAGTCTATGTGCGGCAGTTGCGCCGGAAGATCGAAGCCGATTCCGAGCGCCCCGGCTACATCCAGACGGAGACCGGGATCGGTTATCGGTTGAGAGTTCCGGAGTGAGGCCTACCGTCCGACCTTTGCCAGCACATCCGCCCGCAGGAACCGCTCAATCACGAGCATGAAGGCGACCGACGGCACGAGCAGGATGAGCGCCGTGATCGAGGCGATCTGATAGTTACCGCCCATGCTGGCATTATAGAGCAGCAGCGGCAGGGTGATGACCTGGGGCACGCCGACGAAGAAGGTCCCAGTGAACTCGTCCAGGGATTCCAGGAACACGAAGATGGCGCTCGCCATGATCCCCGGCGTGGCGAGCGGCAGCGTTACCGTTGCGAATGTCTGCCAGGGCGTGGCGCCGATGTTGCGGGCGGCGAGCTCGAGATCGCGGTCGACGGCCGCGAACGCCGCCGTGGTGATCCACACCGAATAGACCAGCGCGTGGGCGGCGTGGACGAGCACCACGCCGGCGATCGTTCCGGTCAGGCCGAACACGTAGAAGATGCGCGCGACGTTGATGTAGATGGCGATCGAGGGGAACGCCTGCGGCAGCAGGAACGCGATCATGATCGCGGTCCGCCAGGG
>JBIOVC010000025.1:0-14469 GCA_044867545.1 Hyphomicrobiaceae bacterium
CCAGGATGCCGTCGCGATCCTGCAGGAGCCGACGTTCGAGGATGTCGCCGGCTACGACGATATGGTGATCCTGCGCGGCATCCGTGTCGTCAGCCATTGCGAGCATCACATCGCGCCCTTCATCGGCACCGCCGACGTCGCCTACCTGCCGAACGGCCGCGTCGCGGGACTTTCGAAGCTCGCCCGCGTGGTCGAGGCTTTCTCGCGGCGGCTGCAGACGCAGGAGGCGCTCACCGGACAAATCGCTGCCGCAATCGACACCGCGCTGTCGCCCAAGGGTGTCGCCGTGCTGATCGAGGCCGAACACCAGTGCATCTCGACGCGCGGCGTGCAGCAGACGGGCGTGACTGCGCTCACAACGCGGTTCCTCGGCGCGTTCGAGACCGATGAAGCGCTACGCGAGCGCTTCATGGGCATGGTGCGGCGATGACCGACGTGCCCGCCAGCTGTGCACGCCGGACGGCCGGGCGGAGCGTTTGACCGATGCCCGGCGGCGCACAGCTCTTCTCTCCGCGCGGCACCAAGGAGGAGATCGAAGGCGGCAAGCGGTTCTCGCCGCTTTTCGACGCCGACGGACTCGTGCCTGCAATCGTGACGGACGCCGGCAGCGGCGACGTGCTGATGTTCGCCTGGATGAACGAGGAAGCCCTGTCGCGGACCATCGGCACGGGATTCGCCCACTTTTGGAGCCGCTCGCGCAAGCGACTGTGGCTCAAGGGCGAGGAGAGCGGCAACCGGCTGCGCGTGGTCGAGCTCCGCACTGATTGCGACCAGGATGCTCTGTGGCTTCGGGTCGAGGTCGAAGGCCAGGGGCTTGCCTGTCACACGAACCGCCGCTCGTGCTTCTATCGTCGCGTCAGGGCGGAGGGCTCAAGTCCGGCGGTTCTCGAAAACGTGGAGAAGAAACGGGACGGGAGCTGATTGCGGCGTTGCATCGACGCTGCCTCCCGAGCGTTCATATCGTCCCAGGCCGGCGATTTGCGCATTGACGGCCCGGAATCGTGGTAGCCAGCGGCTCGTGCGGCAGTGGTACAGCGCTTGCAGTGCAGCGGAGGCGTCGCTTTGCGGACGCGGATTCACTGAGAAGCGCGAGATCGTTGCGGTTGATATTGTCGCCCGGGCCAGATTGCGGCAGGCTTGGACGGCGGGTGGGCTCGAGCATGGCAGGAACCAAGATCGGCATCGCGCTTGGCGGCGGAGCGGCCCGGGGCTGGGCGCATATCGGCGTGCTCAAGGCGCTGGCCGAGGCCGGGATCGAGCCGGACGTGATCGCCGGTACTTCGATCGGCGCGGTGGTGGGCGGCTGCTTCGCCGCGAGCCAGCTCGATGCGCTCGAAGACTTCGCGCTCGGGCTCACGCGGCGCAAGGTGTTCGGCTATCTCGATTTCAATTTCGCCGGGACCGGGCTCATCACCGGCCAGCGGCTCGTCGACAGGCTGCTCGCCCACCTCGGCAGCGGCACCATCGAGGAGCTGCCGAAGCCCTTCACTGCGGTCGCGACCGAGATCGGATCGGGGCACGAGGTGTGGCTGTCTCGCGGGCCGCTGGTGGAAGCTATACGGGCCTCCTATGCACTTCCCGGGATATTTCGGCCGGTCCGTATCAACGGCCGATGGCTGTTCGACGGCGCACTCGTCAACCCGATCCCGGTCACGGTCTGCCGGGCGATGGGCGCGCGCTACGTGATAGCCGTCAACCTTAACACCGATCTCTACGGGCGGGGTACCGTGCTGCCGGAGCTCGCCGAGCGGGAGACGCCGACGCCGCCGAGCGAGCCCGATGCCAACGGCCCAACGAACAACCGCTCTGCGCTCAAGCTGCTGCAGCGCCAGCTCTTCGGCCGCGGCGAGGACGTTCCCGGCATCTCCACTGTGATGATCGATGCCTTCAACATCGTGCAGGACCGGATTGCGCGCTCGCGGCTCGCTGGCGATCCACCCGATGCCATCATCACCCCGCGGCTCGCCGGCATCGGGCCGTTCGATTTCTACCGGGCGCAAGAGCTGATCGTACGGGGGCAAGCGGCCGCGCAGCGCGAGATCGAGGATCTCGCTCACGAGCTCAACATGCGCTCCAGGCTCACGCCGAAGGTGGCCGTGCCGACCTGAGCGGGCCCATCACCCGGCGACGATGTAGCCTTTCAAGGCACTCGCCTCCATCTCGACCTCGGCGATGTGGTGCTTGACGATGTCGCCGATCGAGACGATGCCGACGAGCTTGCCGTCCTCGACGACCGGCAGATGGCGGAAGCGCCCGGCCGTCATGGTCGCCATCAGCTGCTCGAGCGTGTCGCATTCCTGACAGCTCACGACGGAGCGGGTCATCATCGTCGATACCTGTGAGTCGAGACACTTCGGGCCCTTCTCCGCGATCGCCCGGATGATGTCCCGCTCGGAGACGATTCCATCAACTCGGCCATTGGCACCGGTGATGACGATCGCGCCGATTTTCCTGGCGGCGAGCGTGCGAGCCACCTCGACAAGCGTCGTCTCGGCACGCGCGGTCTCCACCGTACGGCCTTTGCCTTTGAGAATTGCGGCGACGTTCATGGCGCGACCTCCCGGTTCCGCGACAGGCGGCCGGGAGCTGGCACGCGGGTATCGGCTTGTCGATGTCTCGAGCCCAATATCAGGACCGCCGATGTCGGTGCGTGCCTGAGCTTAGCCAGCCTGAGCCTGGTTCCTTACTGGCGCTTCGGCGTTGGCAGGGGCTGTGGCCCCTGAGTGCCCCGAGTATCAGGTAAGTCCCCGCAACGCGCAAGCGGATCAGACGATGGTGTCGTCGTCGTCGGCAGGCACCGGCGCGTGGACGCCCTTCACAGGGCCGGTGTCGAAGAGATCGAACGCGACGAGACCGGCCAGGAAGCCGCCGACGTGGGCTTCCCAGGCGATGCCGTCCTCGGTCAACAGGCCCCCCAGCCACCAGGCGAAAACCATGTTGATCACGATCCAGAGCACGATCACTCCAAGCGAGCGGCGTTCGGTGAACGTCGCCAGCAGACCGAGCCGCGGCACCTTCCACGGCTCCTCGCGCAGGAGCAGGCGCTGGCGCGGCGTATCGGTGGCAAAGATCAACCGGAACACGGCGCCCATCAGTCCGGAGATGGCACCCGATGCCCCGATGACCGGTGCCTGCAGGTGAGGGTTGACGAGGAGGAACACCAGCGCACCGGCAAAGCCGCTAACGACGCTCAGGCCAATAAGGCGGGCGGCGCCGATGCGTCTCGCCAGCACGGAGCCTACCGCCAGCAGCCAAGCGCAGTTGATGATGAGATGCGTCAGGTCGCCGTGCAGCAGCATATGGGTCAGGAACGAGGTGTAGGCCGCCACCTCGCCGCCCGGAAGCAGGCTGCCGAACTCGGAATAGCGCGCCGGGATAAAACCCAGCGCCAGCAAAACCCAGGCGTCCTGCTCCTCGGTTAACAACCCGCGGGCGGCGTGGATGAGAACCAACAGCCCGATCAACCAGACGATGCTGGCCGGGACGTTGAAGACCGGCTCCCTCGACTGCACGCGCAACTCCCGCTCAGAAAGGCCCGAGGCCGCTTAGTTACCCCGGATCGGGGCGGCGTGGCTTGGCGGCCAGCTTAGAGCCTGTCCGGGAGGTTTTCATGGAGTTTCATCAGGCTGCGGCGCTCTCCTGGCGGATCGGCTCGCCCCAAGGTCATGAAACCTCATGAAAACCTCCCAGGCAGGCTCTAAGGCCAATTGCCGCGCGGTGGCACGGAAGCTGCTGAAGGCTTTCCAGTGGAACTCAACACCGCCGCGATTGTCCCGGCCTGGAACAGCCGTTCACGAAGCGACCAGGCGGACAGTCCGAGGGCACGCGAGAGACCTGAGGTCGGGCCATGCGACAGAAGACGAGCCAGATGCTCTATGCCTATTGGAACGAGGTGCGCCGCGGCAGGCTCGCGCCGCGCCGGTTCGACATAGAGCCGGCGCGCGTCGCACCGATCCTTGCCGAGACGCTGATCCTGGAACGGGTCGACGCCGGCACCTACCCCTTCCGCCTTGCCGGCACACGGATCTGCGAGCAATTCGGTGCAGAGTTCCGGGGCAGCAACTTCCTCGACCTCTGGAACAAGGACGACCGTGCACTGTTGGCCAAGAAGCTCGCGCTGATGGCCGAGCAGGGTGGCGTCGCCGTGATCGACTTCGAGGGGCGAGCGGGCGAGGGGCGGACCGCCAAGTTCGAGGCGCTGCTGCTGCCGCTTTTCCACGCCCAGCCGACGGTCGACCGGTTCCTCGGATCGATCAGCTGCTTGCGGGCGCCGCTGTGGCTCGGACGGGAGCCGATCACGGAGGTCGTGCTGGAGCGGATCGAAATCGTGTGGCCCGACGGGCGGCCGCACACGCTGATCGACCGGATGGATCGCCAGTCGCCGTTCCTGCCGGCAGAGCGCCGCGGGCGCATCGTGCGGCTCGAGCAGCGCCAGTTCCGCGTGTTCGACGGCGGCCGCACCGGCATCGGTTCGACGCGCAAGCCGTAAAGGTGGCGTCCCAAAATCGGTCGTTCGTTTAGCCGTTCATTAAGCCCTCTCCTGCATATTCTCGCCTCGAGCGCCGTTCCCCGTTGGGGCAGGTGCCGCCCATGAATTCTAGCGTCGGGCGAGGCCGATCCCGTGCATCCCGCAGCAGCATCCGGCATCAGAGAGCACGTTACGCGCGTGCCGATCGAGCGGCGACGCCACAAGCGCGTCGAGATCGCGCTGCTCGGACGGATCATGCGCCAAAACCGGCAGGAATTCCCCTCCAAGCTCGTCGACATCTCAGTCGGTGGCGCGGCAATGATGGCCGCCACGGAGGTGGAGGTCGGCGAGCACATCGTCGCCTATTTCGACCACATCGGCGGCATCGACGGGCCAGTGGTGCGCACTTTCGACGGCGGGTTCGCGATCGCCATCAAGGCGAGCCTCCACAAGCGCGAGAAGCTTGCAGCGCAGCTCACATGGTTGATCAACCGCGACGACCTTCCTGCGGACTTCATGCGCCGGCATGAGCGCTTCACGCCCACTTCGCGCGCATCAACGCTCATGACCGACGATGGCCATGCGCATGAGGTGCGCGTCCGCGACGTGTCGATCTCCGGCGCATCGCTCGGGACCGACGTCCGGCCCCCGATCGGGTCGGAGGTGATGCTCGGCAAGCTTCGCAGCCGGGTCGTGCGTCACCACGCGGAAGGGATCGGCGTGCAGTTCACCGACATCCAGGAGCACGAGTCGCTCAGACGGCATTTCGGCCGGGGGCACGCTTAGGCAGTTGACACGCTCGTCGGGCAACTCGGAAGCCCGGCGCCGCGTTTGGAAAAGTCGAGATGAGGAGAGCCCGGCGGCGGCCGGGGTGCGGGCGTAGCTCATGTTGCTTGGGAGTGGCGTATGAGAGGGATGTACTGGCTAGTGCCGGCCGTGATGCTCGGGGTTGCTTCTTCGGCCCTTGCCGATCCTGTGCGGCCGTCTTCGTCCGATTACGGACAATCGTCGTTCATGCGGGTGTTCTCGAGCGCCTACCCGCCCTACGGCTTCGTCGAGTTCTGCCGGCGCACGCCGACCGAATGCATGCCCGGCTCGCTCGCTGCCAGCCGGTTCGTGGCAACGCCCGCGCGGCTGAGCGAGCTCGACGAGATCAACCGCGCCGTCAACCGCGCCATCGCGCCAGCGACCGACCTCGAGCTCTACGGCGTGCAGGAGTACTGGGCGCTGCCGACCGACCGCGGCGACTGCGAGGACTACGCGATCCTGAAGCGCCATCTCCTGATCGAGCGCGGCTGGCCGGCGAGCGCGCTCTTGCTGACCGTGGTGCGCGACGAGATCGGCGAAGGCCACGCAATACTGACGGTGCGCACCACGCACGGCGACTTCGTGCTCGACAACAAGGTGCAGGACATCAAGGTGTGGCACCGGACCCCCTATCAGTTCGTAATGCGCCAGTCCTACGTCGATCCGAGGGTGTGGCTGTCGCTCGACCCGAGCGATCTCAGCGTACCGCTCACCAGCATGCCGCAGGAGCAGTAGGCGCCGGTCGCGTCTCTCTCACCCGACGGCGCCGCGGTGGCGCCAGCCGATCAGCCGCTCGCCGGCGAGGCCCGCCAGCGCTGAGATGACCGCAACGCTTCCCAGGTGCCACACGAGCACCATGATGCTGGCGTCGCGGAAGTGGAAGAGCTGCATGCCGAAGTTGCCGATCGCCGCGACTGCCAGCGCGCCCAAGAGCAGCGTCAATCGCGGATAGAGCGGTGCGCCCCGGCGCAGCATGAGCACCATCACCACGGCCGGCAGAATGCCGATCACTGAGGCGGCCGGCAGGCAGTCCCAGTCGGGCCGGATCGCGAGCCCCGCCGCGCCGAACTGCAGCCAGTCGTCGAGGCAGCCGCTGCCGACGCTCGCGAGCCATACCGTGAGGGGTAGGAGCGGCAGCAGCAGGACGCGCCGGTCGAAGCCCGGCACGATGCTGGCGAACGCGGCCGCCGCCGCGGCCACCGCGGTCGCAAAGGTCGCCGTCTGCTCGATCACGAAACGCGCATCGCTGAGCGCCGCGGAGGCGTCGAGCATGGCGAGCTTGCCCCACACGACGATGGCGATATAGGGCACCGACAGGGCGAGCCAGAACGCGGCCCTGGTCCACGGCGGCCGCAGGCGGCTGACCGGCCGCAGATCGGTCGCGAGGCGTCTGATCAGCTCGTCGGTATCCATGCTCACAGCTTTGCGCCCAGTGCCTTACGCAGCGCACCCATGCCGCGGTGGACCGCGACCTTGAGGGCGCCGACGCTCATGCCGCTCGCCGCCGCAGCTTCCTTCAGAGACAACTCCTTCAGCTTCATCAGCTCCACCGCCCGGCGCTGACCCGGCGGCAGATCCGCCATCGCCCGCGCCAGCGCCTCGCCGTCACCATAGCTCTCGATCAGCATATTCGCGCCCGCGCCGGCAAAGGTTTCCGGCAGATCATCGGAGACGACCTCGTTGGCGGCGCGGCGCGCGTAGCGGCGAGCGCCATCGGCGATGCGGTTGCGCGCGATCGCCATCAGCCACGGCATGAACGGGCGCGCCGGATCGTAGGTGGCGCGGGCCGCATGCAGCGACAGCAGGATGTCCTGCACCAGGTCCTCGACGTCGCACGACTGGAGCCTGCGCCGCCGCTGCACGGCCTGCCGCAGCCTAGGCGTGACCCGCCTGAGCAATTCGCCGTACGCGCGGCCGTCGCCGGACTGAGCCCGTCGCATGAGCTCGCCGAGACCCTGGCTCCAGTCGCCATTCTGCATCGTGTCGAGACGCCGTCGCAATTCCACGCGAACCAAGCATGTAACCTTCTTGGCCTTCACGGCGAAATCAACGAGAGGTGAGCCGGCGCTCGCCGGCGGCAATCATGAGGCTCGGTACCAAACGTGATGAACAGCGGATTGAAGATCGCCATTGCGATTCTGGCCATGGTGGCGACCGCCATCGGGGCCTCGGCCCGTCAACCATTCGACACCACGGCCTTCGAGCAGGCTCAGACCGCCGGCAAGACGATCCTCGTCGACGTCTTTGCAACCTGGTGTCCGACCTGCAAGCAACAGCAGCCGATCATCGAACGCCTGCGGACGGAGCGGCCGGACCTCGTCGTCTTCACGGTGGACTTCGACCGGAGCAAGGACGTGCTCAAGCGCTTCCGTGTGCAATTCCAGAGCACGCTCATCGTCTTCAAGGGGAAGCAGGAGGTCGGCCGCTCGACCGGCGACACCAGCGCGGAGAGCATCGGGGCGCTGGTGGCCAAGGGGTTCTGATGGGATGGAAATCGGCAGCATCGCGCTGAGCTATGCGGCGGGAGCGCTGTCCACGCTGTCGCCCTGCGTGCTGCCGCTGCTGCCCGTCCTGCTGACCAGCGCGGTGCAAAGCCACGCGCTGGGCCCGCTGGCGCTGGCGCTTGGACTTTCGACGTCGTTCGTCGCGACGGGTCTCCTCGTGGGCGCGCTCGGCATGCTCGCCGGCGTCGAGACCGGCAACGTCCGCATGGCCGGTGCCATTTCTATGGTCGCCCTCGGTATCGTGCTGCTGGTGCCCGCATTCACGGAGGCCTTCGCACGCCGCGCTTCCCTGCTGACGGGAGGGGCCGGCCGATGGCTCGGCCGAGTACCGGCGGAAGGCGCCGGTGGGCAACTCCTGCTCGGCCTGGTTCTCGGAATCGTGTGGACGCCCTGCATCGGGCCGACGCTCGGCGCCGCGGTCGGCCTCGCCGCGCAGAGCGAGACGATCGCGATCGCCGGCGCGCTAATGCTGGCGTTCAGCATCGGTGCCGCAACGCCGCTGCTGGCACTCGCCTACGGCTCCCGGCAGGCGGTGCTGTCGCGCCGCGAGCGGCTGTCCAGGGTCGGCTCGGCTGCAAAGCCGATGATGGGCGCGGCGCTCGCAGCCGTCGGGCTCGCCGTGCTGACCGGCTTCGACAAGATCATCGAGACCGCTCTTACCGAGGCAATGCCCGCCTGGCTGCTCGAGCTGACGACGCGGTACTAGGGCATGTACGGCCTGGCTCCCAGCCTACGCAATTTTTTGAGGTACCGGGATGCAAGTACGGGACCTTTGCCCGTAACCTTTGGAGGCCCCAGCAAGAAGTATGGGACGAGGGCCATCAAGGCCCTGACGAGGCCTGCAAATGTGCAGCCATGTCTTGTACCGAGCTGCAACCCGATGCTGGCCGGCGCGCGCCTTGGCGTCACTCCTACTCTGTGTGGGTTTGCTGGCCGTATCAGTCGGGTCGGCGGCCAGAGCTGATCCGATGCTCTGGAAACGGGAGGGTTGGAGCAAGACTGACTTCGGCAAGACACGGATAGGCTGGCGCGAAATCGTCTCCGGAGGCCCGCCGAAGGATGGTATTCCGTCGATCGACAAGCCCGCTTTCAGGCCGGTGGCCGAAGATAACGAGCTGTCGCCAAATGATCCCGTCATCGGACTGACGATTGGTGGCGACACGCGGGCCTATCCGTTGCGCATCCTGATCTGGCACGAGATTGTCAACGACACCGTCGGGGGCGTGCCGGTGGCCGTCACCTATTGCCCCCTGTGCAATTCAGCGGTCGTCTTCGATCGGCGCCTGCCGCCCTACGTTCTCGAGTTCGGCACCACCGGAAAGCTGCGCAACTCGGACCTCGTCATGTACGACCGGCAGACCGAGAGCTGGTGGCAGCAGTTCACCGGGGAGGCCATCGTCGGCGCGCTCACGGGCTCCGAGCTCAAGCTGGTGCCGGCGCGTCTGGAGTCGTTTGCCGAGTTCAAGGCGCGCCATGCGTATGGCCAGGTGCTGGTTCCCAACGAGCCCAGGAAGCGCGACTACGGCCGCAACCCGTACGTCGGCTATGATTCGAGCGCTGCGCCGTTCCTCTATCGCGGTGATTTGCCCAAGGGCATCGAGCCGCTGGCGCGGGTCGTCGTGGTGCGGCCGAGCGACGGTAAGCCGAAGGCCGTCACGTTGGAGCTCTTGCGCAAGAAGGGCCGGCTCACGCTCGACAGCGTCGAGCTGGCTTGGCACAGCGGACAGGCCTCTGCCCTCGACCATTGGCAGGTCGCCAGGGGCCGCGACGTCGGGACAGTCACCGCGTCGGTCAAGGACGCAGACGGCAGCCGACACGATATCGCCTACGACGTCACGTTTGCCTTCGTGGTGCATGCGTTCCATCCCGACATCGCCATCCTCAAGGAATAAGCAGAGCACGTGGCCACCCTCACCGACTTGTGACAGCCCCGCTCGGATAGGGCGCTATTTGGCCCGCCGCTGCTGCTTGGTCTCGAGCTGACCGTCAAGGGCAGCAAGTACTCGGTGAAGGAGACCGTCGATCGGCTCACCGCTGTGCTCAAGGGAAAGGGCATCACACCGGTCGCACGAGTCGACCACGCGGCTGCGTCGAAGGGTTCTGGGCTCGATCTCAAACCAACCGAGGTCTTGCTGTTCGGCAATCCCAAGCTCGGCACGCCGCTGACGCAGACGAACCGCCACGTTGCGATCGACCTGCCGATGAGAGTGCTCATCTGGGAGGATGACGGGGGCAAGGTGTGGATCGGCTACACACCGACCGAGACACTCAAGATGCGGTACAAGATCGAGTGCCGGGACGATATGTTGAAGACCATGGCGGGCGCGCTCGAAGCATTTGCGAGCGCCGCTGCCAACTGAAGTCTCTGCTAGCGGCATCGGCGGCCGTGCCGAGACCTCGACACGCGGGCGGAGACGCAACGATCATGGACGAGTATGCAGCCCTGCGTCGTGCATTCTCCTGGCAGATTGCGCGGCGGTCGCTCGTGACCATGCTGGTTGTGGGAACCATCCTGAACGTCATCAACCAGGGCGACTCTCTTCTTTCGCCGGCGACCGTCAATTGGTGGAAGCTCTTGTTGACCTATCTTGTACCGTTCTGCGTTGCGACCTTCGGCGCCTACTCGGCCTATCGCGCCGTTGGCCGGGAGAAGCGATGAGACGGTTTTGGTTTGAGTGTTACCTCGGGGATCCAGCGCCAAGACTTCGCTGGAGGCGTCCGGAGTCGCGCGGCCCGCTGCGGCACGGCGCGATTTCGCTCGACCATCTGATTGAGCGGCAGCTCGCGCGCGGCCCGAACTGACACTGCGCGTTCGACCTCTTTCTGAGCGACCCGGTGCAAGACATGCAGTCGGCAAAAGGATCGCATTTCAGTATTCCGCGTGAGCAAGAATTCGGCCGGAGCGCACAGTTCGCTGCTCATTTTTTTTGTTATGACGTATGCGTCTGAACGCGCTTGACAGCGTAAAGAGCCGGCGGCTGTATTTTGCGTCACAGAACCGATACAAATTCGGGTAACGCCCTGGACAACGGCGGACCATCCAGGGGTTCCAGACTCTGCGTTGCGATGTCAAGGTGCTCGGGCCAGCCCCGGACATCACAGGACATGCGTTGTGTCGGAGGCCGAACATGCCAGTCACCTATCAGCCTGGTCTCGTATTGCTGTCGATCGCGGTTGCCATCCTCGGATCGCTGACCGCGCTTGCGCTGACGTCGGGCGGGGGAGCGAGGTCTGGCGGCTGGCGCTCCAAATTCGCGCTCGCCAACGGCGCGCTGATGATGGGCCTGACGATCTGGTCGATGCACTTCATTGCCATGATGGCGGTCGATGTGCCGGTGCTGGTCACCTACAATCTCGAGGAAACGCTGGGCTCGGTCGGCGTTGCTATCGTGGCGACCGGCGCCGGCTTGTACCTCGCCAGCACGCGCCGGCTCGGCCTCTGGAGCGTTCCGATCGGCGGCACGCTGATGGGGCTCGGCATCGCCGGCATGCACTACATGGGCATGAGCGCCATCCGCGGCTGCGGCCTCGGCTACGACGCGGGCCTCGTCGCCGCCTCGATCGCCATTGCGGTCGTCGCGTCGATGGCGGCGCTGTGGTTCGCCTTCGTCCAGCGCGGGGCCCTGATGACGGTCGCCGGCGGGGTGGTGCAGGGCCTGGCGATCGCCTCGATGCACTACACGGCAATGGCCGCAACGAGCTTCCTGCCGCTGTCGGCAACGCCCGACCTCACGGCGCCGCTGTTCCCGCAAAGCACGCTCGCCTGGATGATCGCTTTCGGCGTCGCCTTGATGTCCCTTACTAATTTCACATTCGTCGGATTTCTATCCATGCAGAGGGATCGGCTGAGCTGAATTCGGAAATGCCCAATTAGGGAACAAGTGCATCCGCAAATGTTCCGACAATTCGCGGCACTCCGATAAGAGCATCGCGCTCGAAAATCATTGGTGGCGGGCCTTGCAAGCAGACTGAGCACAAGCTGAGGGGTGCTGTCGTGATGGCTAACGAACCCCGCCCGGGCGACGGATCGACGAGTGCGGAACCGGATCGTGCCGAGCCCGTCCGGCATGTAGCGCTGACAAACCCCCCGGCGCTCCGGAACGGCACCGAGCTGGTTGCCTCCCGTCCACCGCCCAGCGGCCTGACGATCGGCCCGATGATGTTCATGATGCTCGTCTTCATCCAGGCGATGCTGCTCGTCGCTACGGCGGTCTCGCTGACGCTGATCGTCGCCCGGCCCGACCTCGTCCTGCAGCTGACCGGCGTCGCCGGGCCGCAGGCGCCGGCGTCCGGCCTCTGGCCATCCGGTGAGAACCCTTCCCGGCTCGAGCAAGGACCACCGTCCCGCCTCTTCCTCGATCTGCCGCGACCTATTCAGGTGGTCGCCGGCCAGGCCTCCAATCTCGGCTTCAGACTGCTGCCGCCGGGAGAGTACCGCGGCACGCTGGTGCTGACGCTCAGGGGGCTCCCCGACGGCTCGGTGCTGTCCGGCGCGCGGAAACTCGGGGCGGACACCTGGTCGCTCGATGCGAGCCGCGAGCTGACGCTCAGCGTGACCGTGCCAGCCTCGATTCAGGGCCCCTTCGAGCTCGAGATCGGACTACGCAGACCGGACGGCGCGCTCATCGCCAGCGAGATCACATCGCTTATCGCGGTGCCTGAGGGCCGGGTGAGCCACGACCCGGAGCGCGATCAGATGGCGGCCCTGCTGCTGCTCGAAAGCGCTCGCTCGTTCCAAAGCGCCGGCGATGTGAGGTCGGCCCGCGTGCTGCTGCAGAGCGCGGCCCAGCGCGGCAATGCGCAGGCGGCTTTCGAGCTTGCGCAGAGCTTCGATCCGAAGGATGCCGGTGCCGCCGGCGATGCTCCGCGGGCCATTTACTGGTACATCGAGGCCAAACGCCTCGGCCACGAGGAAGCCGAAGCGCGGCTCGGCCCGCTGATGCAGGGTTCTCCGCCGAAGGAAGCGCCGGCCCCGCAGCAGTAGACTGGCGCTACTCCGCTGCCTTGGGCGCGACGACGTTGCCCGCCGCATCGACCTTGGGCCGGTCGATCGCGAATACGTTCTCGCTGTTGACGACGGCGTACTCCCGGTAGCCGAGTCGGGCAATCGGCTGCAGTGCGCCGGTGTCGACCATGCCGTTCCTGATGAAGGCATCGTCGATGTGGATGCCGACGACCTGGCCGAGCACCATCCAATAGGAGTCCCGTTCGCTGCTGCCGGGCAGCGGCACCGTCCTCCAGTGCCGGCACTCGAGCGCCACCGGACTCTCCTTGACGCGCGGCGGCTTCACAATGCGGGAGGGCGCGGGCGTCAGCCCGGCGAGATCGAACTCGTCGACGCCGTAGGGGACGACCGCGGCGGTCAGGTTGACGTGATAGCGCAGCGGGTAGGTCGCGAGCGAGCACACGAACTCGCCGGTCTCCTCGACATTGCGCAGGCTGTCCTTCGGGCCGCCGGAGGAGAACATCACGTAGTGCGGCCGCTCGCTCACCGCGTTGAAGAAACTGTAGGGGGCGAGGTTGACCGTGCCGCCCTTTCCCACCGTCGACACCCAGCCCACCGGGCGCGGCACCACAAGTGCCTTGAAGGGATCGTGCTTCAATCCGTGGTCGTTCTTAATGGCGTCGTAGAACACCGCTTCCCCTCCCCGTCGCCGGCCGCCCACACCTCTAAAGCAAGCATGCACAACAGCGTCAACGGGCTGCCCCCGGGGCAGGATAGACGGCGCGCAGGCACCCGGAGCGGATTTGAGCGTTGTTACCCTGGGAACAGTGCCGGTCCGCCATCCGGCCTATGCGTCCACTTAACAGGCCCGGTCGGCCGAGCCGCGCGCATGCTAAGCGCGGCACAAAGAGACACAGGAGCGTCGTCATGTGGAGACTGGTGCGTACCGAGGTGACCGAGATGCTGTGGCTGGCGCTGGTCCTCGGCGTGATCCTGAGCCTGAGCGTCGGGCTGGGCGCGGCCGTGGCCGCCGTCGTCTGAGAGGGGCTTCGCCGATGACCCGCCTGATCGCCCCGATTCTCGCCTTCGTTGCTGCTCACATCGTTTTCGTCGGCGGGGCGATTACGCTCGTCCTGTTGGGCTGACGGGTCGTGTCTCCTGTGGTGATCTTCCTGACCTTGACGGCGTTGCCGATCGCATAGGCGGCGCGCTTCTGGCTTTGGGCTATCCTTGCCATTGTTTGGCGCTAGGGATACTCAGACGCGCCAAGCATGCGAAGGGGTTCGGGGGTATATCATCATCATGAGAGTCGTCGCTATCTGTTGGTTCGCCTTGTCGTTGATCGTCATGCTGCCGTTTGAGGTGGCTGCCCAGTCATCATGCAGTGGTTGGAACTCAACGTGCGTGGCGCGTTGCAAGCAGGGCGGCGCCACAAGCTGCCCCCGCTGCGCCGAGCAAATGAGCGCCTGCAAGAAGACCGGTTGCTGGACCGAAGGCAAGAGCTTCGGCGGCGCGACGAACTGCAATCTAAAGAAGTCCTGAAGCCGCGATGCAGCGCCCACACATTGGGCTGCAGTGGGCGCTGCATCAGGCAAATTTCAAACTGAGACACTAGTTGAGGGCGCGGCTGCTTGCGCGTCGCCTCGTGTTCCTGTCTGCTGGATGCTCTGACCTTCACAAGAGCGTCCCGTGGCCGCAGTCCCTTTCAACGTCGAAGCCTACAGCGACGCGCTGGTTGTGCTCGG
>JBIOVC010000026.1:0-5560 GCA_044867545.1 Hyphomicrobiaceae bacterium
GTCGGCCGAAGCGGAAACAGCTCGGCCAGCACCTTCTCGAGCTTGGCGTCCTCGACCTTTCCGGTGCCGAGCGTGTCGACGTAGAGCGACATCGGGTCGGCAACTCCGATCGCGTAGGCGACCTGAATCTCGCAGCGCTCCGCCAGACCGGCTGCCACCACGTTCTTGGCGAGGTAGCGAGCCGCGTAGGCGGCCGAGCGGTCGACCTTGGTCGGGTCCTTGCCCGAGAAAGCGCCGCCGCCGTGGCGGGCATAGCCGCCGTAGGTGTCAACGATGATCTTGCGCCCGGTCAGGCCGCAGTCGCCGTCAGGGCCGCCGATCACGAAATTGCCGGTGGGGTTGACCAGGAAGTCGCCCTCGCTCTTCGGCATCCAGCCCTTCGGCAGCGCCGAGGCAACTGCGTCGCCGATCAGGTCCTTGACCATCGCCGGCGTATACTCGTTGCCGTTGCGGGTCGTCGCGTTGTGCTGCGTCGAGACGACAACCTTGGTGCAACCGACGGCCTTGCCGTCCTCGTAGCGGATGGTGACCTGGCTCTTGGCGTCGGGCTGGAGGTCAGGGATCTTGCCGGCGCGCCGCTGCTCGGAGAGCACCTTCAGGACCTTGTGTGCAAAGTAGATCGGGGCCGGCATGAACGAGCCCTTCTCGTACACCTCGCTCTCGGTGCAGGCGAAGCCGAACATCATGCCCTGGTCGCCAGCGCCTTCCTGCTCCCCGTCCTTGCCCTTCTTGGCATTGACGCCCATCGCGATGTCGGGCGACTGGCCGTGCAGCTCGACCTCGACGTCGGCGCCGTGCCAGGAAAAGCCCTCCTGATCGTAGCCGATGTCCTTGACGACGCCGCGCGCGATCTCGGTGATCAGCTCGCGATTGGCATGGGCCGTCTTGCCCCACTTGTGGAACAGCGGCGCCTGCCCCCGACCCTCGCCGGCAATCACGATCTTGTTGGTGGTGCAGAGCGTCTCGCAGCCGAGCCGCGTGTTCACCTGGCTATCGTCGGCGATCCCGAGCTTGATGTCGTTCGCGATGAAGGCGTCCAGGATGGCGTCCGAGATCTGATCGCAGACTTTGTCAGGATGGCCCTCTGACACCGACTCGCTGGTGAACAGGTAGGACTTGCGCGACAAGGATACCCCCTCAGGTTGAGGCTACGTCAAAATCGCTCGGTTCTTGCAGCCTTTGAATAGCGGGTCAAGGTGCAGAACATCGCGCCGCCCGACAGCCTGCCCGGCCGAACAATGGCGCACAGATGGGCCCAGAGCCAACGTCAGTTGGCGCTCCCCTCGGCCGCGAGCGAGCGCACCAGATCGACGATCGAGCGACGTACCTTGGCATCGGTGATCCGCACGAACGCGCGATTGAGCTCCAGGCCTTCGCGGCTGTTGAGGAAGTCGGAAATATAGCCTTCCGCGCCCTGGTCCGCGAAGCCGACCGCCGGCTCCGGGGCGCCCTCGGTCGGCGGGGCCTTCTCATAGAAAAATTGTACCGGCACACCCAGCACATGCGCCAAGTCGAATAGCCGGCTTGCGCCTATACGGTTGATGCCTTTCTCGTATTTCTGAACCTGCTGGAACGTCAGCCCGAGCTGCTCGGCCAGTCGTTCCTGGCTCATTCCGAGCAGCACCCGGCGCAGGCGAACCCGGCTGCCGACGTGTGCATCAATCGGATTTGGCCGTCGCGCGCTCTTCTCGACGATATCGCTATCGCCGAGCGCTTCCTCTTGTCCTGGCATTTGGAACTACGCCCACCCGGTTGGAACTCCGCGACCCCGCTGACTTCCTAGGTCCAGGACTGCCCTTGCGTCAACCCGACCACACCGCAAAACAAGCGACTGCGTAAATCACCTGAGCCCACCCTCACAGGTTCCGAAGGACTCAATGTTATCTGTTGTTTATCGCCAACGGAAGCAGAACGTTGAGAGCGCCGTCAGCCAGAGCAGCAGAAACGCCCCATCACCGTAGAGTGCGTAAGGCGGGCGAGGTCGGGCTGCGGGCAGGCTCGTGTCAATTACGCCACGTGCATTGATGTCGAGTTGCATCAGTACCCGGCCCCGAGCGTCAACCACAGCGGAAATGCCGTTGTTGGCGGCACGAACAAGGGGCAGACCCTCCTCGACCGCGCGTATTCGGGCCTGGTGGAAGTGCTGGTGGGGTCCGGTCGTCACGCCGAACCAGCCGTCATTGGTGAGGTTGACCAGCAGGCCCGGCCGATCGGCGCCCTGGATCACCGCCGCCGGAAAGACCGCCTCGTAGCAGATCAGACCGGTGATGGCCGGCAGGCCCGGGATGATCAACAGGGGCCGGGGCGCAGGGCCCTTGGTGAAGCCACCTCGCATTCTGGCGAGCTGCTCGAGGCCCACCGCCTCGAGGGTCGCCTGAAGCGGCAGGTATTCGCCGAACGGCACGAGGTGGATCTTGTCGTAGAGCGTGACCACTTTGCCGTCCGCATCGAAGGCGATCAGGCTGTTGTAGGCTCGGTAGCCCACCGACGTTTGCGGGGCATCCTCGATCCGCAAGGCGCCGGCGATCAGCTGGGTTCCCGGAGGCAGCAAGTTGCCGATTGCCATCATTGCCTCGGGATGGTCGAGCGGCATGAACGGCATTGATGCTTCGGGCCAGATGAGGTGCGTGATGCCGGCGAGTTCGTCGCGTCGGCCGTCCGGATCGGTGGCGCTCAAGTCGAGATGCGCGATGAAGAACTCACGCTGTTTTTCGGCGCGCCACTTCTCATGCTGGGGGATGCTCGGCTGAACGAGGCGGAGCCTTACGCCGGGCACGGGTGGCGGCTCCGGCTCGGCCAGTCTCGCTGCGCCGTAAACCCATCCCAAGGCGAGTGGAACAGCGGCGATGCCAAGAGCGAGCAGCCGGCGCCGGAGAAGGTGCTGAAGCACCGGCTCCGCCAGGAGGACCAGCGGGGCAGCAAAGATCAGCACCGCAAACAGCGTCAGCCCATAAATGCCGAAGACCGAGGCCGACTGTGCCAGCTCCAGCGGGAACGTCAGGGCGTAGCCGAGGACGTTCCACGGGAAGCCTGTCAGGATGTGGCCACGCAGCCATTCGGTCGCGGAAAGCGCGACTGCGAGCGCCAGCATGCGCTTCAGCGGAGGCCCCTGCACCAGGCTCGTTGCTGCGGTGGCGCACGCATGGAACAGTGCAAGTCCCGCCGGCATCAACGTCACGGCTACGGGAAGCAGCAGCGCGAACTTGTCCGCTTCCACCAGAAATGCGGCGCCGATCCAATAGAGGCCCGTCAGATGGAAACCGAAGCCGAACCACCAGCCGACCTCGCCCGCTGCGAGCGCCCTTTGGACGACCGAAGGCCAGTGGGTGCCGGTGGAACGATCGGCCGCGTCGACGTCGATGAGCCATAGCAGCGCGGGGAGCGTCAGAAAGAGCACCGGTGAGACGAAGAACGGCGCCATCGCCAGAACAGAGAGGGCGCCGACACCAAGCGCCGCCAGCCGACGACGCCAACCGGTCAGCGCGCGGATACGGCCAGCCAGTGCGGACAACCGAAGGGCCGGATACCGGGCGAACAGGGCTGCCGGCGGCCGCCCCTCGAACGGCGTCATTGCTCGGCGCGCGGCATCACGACTTGCCCCCGCCGTCCCCGGACCGCAGCCCGGCGGGGCCGTGCGGCTGATGGATCTTGAGCTTCTTCACGCGGCGAGGGTCGGCGTCGAGAACCTCGAACTCGAGACCGCTCGGATGGCGGACGATCTCTCCGCGCGCCGGCACGCGGCCTACTACGCTAAAGACAAGGCCACCCAGCGTGTCGATGTCCTCTTCCTCCTCAGGGCTCAGCAGCTTGATGCCGAGCCGGTCCTCGAGCTCCTTCACCGGTGTCCGCGCCAGCGCCACGAGGCCGAGCTTCGGGTCTTCAGTGATGTGTGCATCCTCGGTCTCGTCGTGCTCGTCGGCGATGTCGCCGACGATCTGCTCGACCAGATCCTCAATGGTGACGAGGCCATCGGTTCCGCCGTACTCGTCGACGACGAGCGCCATGTGGATACGAGTCGTTTGCATCCGGATCAGCAGGTTCATGGCCGGCATCGACGGCGGCACATAGAGAACGGGACGCCGGATCTTGGCTCCGGTTATCGGTCGGGCGAGATTGACCCCCGACAAGTCGGTGTGCCGCTGGGCTTTCTCCTGTGAGGGGATGGGCGGCTTGCCGGCATCCGCCCGCGGCTCGGTGGCAAGGCGGCCTTCGGCCTCCGCCATGAGCCGGCTCAGCAGGTCCTTGATGTGGACCATGCCGCGCGGATCATCGAGCGTGTCGTGAAACAGCGGAATGCGGGAGACGCCTGCCTCATCGAAGGTGCGCAGAAGCTCGAGCAGGGATTGGCTCTCGTCGACGGCGATGATATCGGCGCGCGGCACCATCACGTCCTCGACGCGCAATGCGCCGAAACGCAGCTGCCGCAGCAGCATCTCGCGCTCTTCCGCCGAGAACGCGGAGGTATCGCTCACCTCGCCTCTGAGCGCGGCCTCGATCGTATCGCGTACCGAGGGCGCGCCGGGGAGCCCAAGTCTGAGCTTCAGGTTCGACAGCCAGCGTTGCGGGCCGTTTGTGCGGCCGTCCTCGACGGGGGCTGGATCGGTCTTCAATGAATCGGAGTCTGCACTCATAACACTCGCGCGTCAGGTCACAGCAATCTGCAGTGAATTATGCGGGCCGAGCCGGTCCGCAAAGGGGTTGGCGATGCCGAGTGCGGCGAGCACGCGGATTTCCAGTCCCTCCATCACATCGGCCTCGTCCTCCGTCTGGTGGTCAAAACCCAGCAAGTGCAGAAGTCCGTGAAGGACGAGATGCTGGAAGTGGTGCGAAGCCTCGATGCCGGCCTCGGCGGCCTCTCTGAGCAGAGTCTCGGAAGCAAGCACGATGTCGCCCAAGAACACTTCGGCATGCGCCGCTGCCTTTGCCGGTATCGGGGCGGCCGGGAACGATAGCACGTTGGTCGGGCTGTCCTTGCCCCGCCATTGCCGATTGAGGGTGCGGACCCTGGCATCCGATGCGAGCACGAGTGTGGCAACGGCTGGCTGAGCCTGACCTGGCAGATATTCCGCCGCGGCCCCGACAAGTCGGTCAACGACAGGTGCGACCGGCTCCAGCTCGCGCCAGTCACCGCTGTCTTCCACGACATCGACACGAATGGCCCGCCTGCTCCGCTTGGAGCGGGGGCGAGCGCGCGCCACCTTTGCGCGATCGTCTGACGATCCGATCATGGCCTAGTGATCATCACACTAGCGCCCCTTGGGCGCGGCCCGATCATAAGCCTCAACGATCCGCGTGACGAGATCCCGCCGAACGACATCCGCGCTCGTGAAGCGCACGACCTCGATTCCTGCCACCCCTGTCAACAGCTTGACCGCCTCGTCGAGGCCGGAGCGCTGTCCGGCCGGGAGGTCGATCTGGCTCGGGTCGCCGGTGACCACCATCTTCGAGTTCTCGCCCAGGCGGGTCACAAACATCTTCATCTGCATGCTGGTCGTGTTCTGTGCCTCGTCGAGGATGACGAAGGCATTGGCGAGCGTGCGTCCGCGCATGAACGCGAGCG